>JBBSNT010000008.1:0-34938 GCA_038260485.1 Aggregatilineales bacterium
GAACAGGGCAGCCTGACGCATTACGCGCCCGCCCGCGCGGTCGTCTCGATTGAGAGTTGGGTACACGTCTATTTCGCAGGCATCATCTTCGGTATGTTCGGGCGCGCCAGTCGTTTCGACCGTTACGTGCAAACGCATAATTTCTACAGCCTTAAGCTGCTCTGGCGCGCCATCATGGAACAGCGACAGTTATTGAGCACGTCGGAAGTCGTCCGCGTGGGCAAAGGCACGAGTATTCACCCGACCGCCGTGATCACGGGACCCGCCTCGATTGGCGAGAACTGCAATATTGGTCCCGGTGTTTTCATCGACAACTGCACAATTGGCGACAACGTGACGATTGACGATGGCTGCGTGCTGATGATGAGCAGCATCGGCAGCGGCTGTTTCCTGCCGTTTCGATCCGCACTTTACCTCACCGCGATGATGGAGAACACGATCACCGCCCAGAATACCTGCTTGCAGATGTGCGTGATCGGTCGCAACAGCTTCGTCGGCGCGGGCAACACCTTCACCGACTTCAACCTAATCGAGCAGCGCCCAATCAAAGCCGCCAACATCAACGGCGACCTCATCGATGTGGGGCAAGTCGTGCTCGGCGGCGCGGTTGGTCACAACTGCCGCATCGGTTCGGGTATGGTGATCTTCCCCGGTCGCATGATCGAATCCGACGTCGTGCTGGTGGCATCACCGCAGCGCCGCGTCATCAGCCGCAGTGTGACCTTCGAGGAGAGCGATCATCATTACGTTGGGGCGAATCACCAGCGCCATTATCCGCGTGCCGACGAAGTCGTCGCCGAAGAACAAACGTGGGATACGTGGTAAACACAGGGCTGAGTCCTGCGAAAACGCCAATTTCAAAAATGAAATTTCTGTTCGCTTAGGCAGGTTTTAAAAACACTGTGAGCGACAACGACAGCTTCGCCTTCATCATCCACCCGATCCAGATCAAGAAGGACGTGGCGCGCAAGTATCCTCTGCTCGGCAAAATCTTGACCGAACCACAGATCAACTTCTTCTCGCGCTTCTTCCCACCTGTCTACCTCTCCGAAGTCAACGGCATTCGCTCGACCACCACCGGGCGCGAACTGCACGGCTGGCTGATCGCCTGCCCGTTCACGCCGCCGACGATGATGTCACTGCCTGTCGAGATGGTCTACAACAAGATCGTCGCCTGCGGTCACATGGCGGAAGAACTCGGCGCGAAGATTTTGGGCTTGGGCGCGTATACGTCAGTGGTTGGCGACGCGGGCAAAACGATTGCCAACCGCCTTGACATTCCCGTGACGACCGGCGACAGCTACACGGTGTCGATGGCGGTCGCGGCGATCCGCGAAGCCGCTCGCGTGATGAACATTCCAATGCGCGAAGCAACGGTCGCGGTCGTCGGCGCAACCGGCGCAATCGGCAGGACGTGCGCGCAGCTGCTCGCAGGCGAGAGTGCCGAGTTGATCCTCGTCGGACGGCGGATCGAGCCGCTGGAAGGGCTGCAAGCCGAATGTACAGGGTTAGGGGCGCAGGTCAGCGCCAGCATCGATGTCAGCACAATCTACAACGCCGACCTGATCCTCGCTGTGACCAGCGACATCCACGCCGTGATCGAGCCGCAGCACCTTAAGCCCGGTGCGGTCGTCTGCGACGTTGCCCGCCCGCGCGACGTGTCGCGCCGCGTCGCCGCCGAGCGTGACGACGTGCTGGTGATCGAGGGCGGTATGGTCGAAGTCCCCGGCGATCCAGATTTTCACTTCGATTTCGGCTTTCCCCCGCGCAAGGCATACGCTTGCATGGCAGAGACAATGGCACTGGCGCTCGAACAGCGCTACGAAGACTACACCATCGGCAAGGAGATCACAGTCGCACAGGTGCACGAGATCGACGCGATTGCGGATCGGCACGGCTTCAAGCTGTCTGGTTTTCGCTCGTTCGAGCAGCCCGTGACCGACGCTCAGATCGCCGCCGTCCGCGAGCGCGCCGCCGACAACCGCCATTCGCTTCCGCACTAATCCCCATTTCCTTGCGCTCCAAAGTGCTGGCGCGTTTTTACAAGGCGACGCGCGCTTCAAGTGTTATAATAATTTCTGTTACATTTAAACGGATGTTATTGGAAGGAAATCTAATGAGCACACATGCGACTGGCACTTACGAACTCAAGGGCTGGGAAGAGAAGACGTGGGATGGCAAAGACCATAAAGACGTACACGGCGTAAAGCTGACGCACGCGGTCGTGCTGTTCCAGTTTCACGGCGACATCGAAGCTGCTGGCAATACACAGTACGTCATGATCTATCAAGACGACGCCAACGCGAGCTACGTCGGCTTATTGCAGCTTGATGGGCGCATTGGCGACCGCTCAGGAACCTGTGTCTTGAAGCTCGATGGCAAATTTGAGAGCGGCGCGGCGACCTCGACCATGACGATTGTTGAAGGCTCAGGAACGGGCGAACTCGCAGGCATCACCGGGCAGGGCGAAACCAGCGCCACGCACGGCGATACTCAGCCCTTCACGCTCGATTACGCATTCGAATAACGCGATTGTCTGTTTGACTATTCGCTGAAAATATCGCGGACGGGCAGGATAAAGCCGGGAAGCACTATTCCAATATCGAGCGTGTCCTTGATGCCATAGGTTTTCGGCGCTGCATCGGGGCGGTGAACGATCACATGCTGCGGATCAGGCGAGAGCCCAACGCCGATCAAACTCCGTTTGATACCCCTTCGCCTATTTCTCCCCCGATGAGTTCGAACAGACGGTCAGCGAATTCGAGCAGTTCGCGCTGCTGCCGGAAAATGCTGACCGTCATACGCATCGCTGTTCGCGCCGTTTGCATCGCCATCATGCACTCCACTCGCTCGTCAATCGTGATCGGATTTTACCATGATTGAGGGGATAAGGTTTACACTCTGTGCCGCAACTTCGGCATTATACTAAAGAGCACAGCAGTTCACGATTCTCGCGTTGGCGAGATGTCACTTTCATTTGTATAGTTGAGGTTCAAAGCAAACCGAAGCGAAAGTTTCACCGCGTTCAGACACCCGGTGGTAAGGGGCAAGCATGAGCAAAGGTCGCATTCTGGTCGTGGAAGACGACTTTGATATTTCCAATATGCTGCGAATCTATTTCAGCGGGCAAGGCTACGAGGTGCAAGTCGCACCGCGCGGCAGCGATGCCCTCACGATGACGCGCAAGCAGCTTCCCAACTTGATCGTCCTCGACATCATGCTGCCGGACATGAACGGCTATGACGTCTGCCGCGAACTGCGCACCACCACGCGCACCAGCCATATTCCAATCATCTTTCTGACGCAGAAGGACGAGCGCGGCGATAAGATTCAAGGGTTGGAACTGGGCGCGGACGACTACATCACCAAGCCGTTCGACATCGAAGAACTGAAACTGCGCGTCCAGAACGCGATCAGCGCCGCCAACCGTCAAACGCAGATCGACTCGAAGTCAAACTTACCGACGGGGCGCTTGATCGAGGATCACCTGCGGACGCTGATGCACAGCGAACGGACGTGGACGTATTTCGACCTCAAGATCAACAACTTCGACTCTTTCATTGACGTCTATGGCTTCGTCGCAGGCGACGAGGTGATTCGTTTCACGGCGGTGCTGCTCGGCGAAGTGATCGACGAGGAAGGCACGCCGGACGATTACGCAGGGCATCCGGGGCGCGACAACTTTATCATCATCACCCACGCTGCCGATCCGGAACAACTCGAACAGCTTTTGCTCGACACGTT
The DNA here is from genome assembly GCA_038260485.1 of Aggregatilineales bacterium. Classification (GTDB taxonomy): domain Bacteria; phylum Chloroflexota; class Anaerolineae; order Aggregatilineales; family Phototrophicaceae; genus Flexifilum. Next base: position 3,745 of record JBBSNT010000008.1, read on the forward strand.
CGACGATAAAATCAAGCAGCATTACTCATTCATCGACCGTGAGCGCGGCTACATCCTCGTGCCAGACGCGGTCTACGGCGAGCGACAAGCACCGCTGATGACGCTCTCGGCGGGATCGATTTCGACGCGGACGCATCAATTTTCCGACATCCGCGAGATCACCGAACTCGCTGCCGAAGACCGTCGTCGCGGGGTGTCCGGGTTGGACAGCAGCGATAACGCGAACCTGCTCACGTCCTGGTAACGCTCAGTTACGGGATATAACGTCTTATGGGACTGGCTTTAATTCTCTTTGCGGGTGCAGTAGTCATCCTGATTTGGCTCTACCTATGGTCACTTCAGCGTCAGAGGTTGGGGCATATCCCTGAACTCGAAACGCTGATGGCGGCTGTCCCGGCGGCGGCGAACGACGACGCTGTGATTGTGGCAACCGATCACGGGCAGATCGTCCATGCCAACGAGACGATTCAGCGCTGGCTGAACGTCGAAAGCCCCGATCTCGAAATGATCGCGCGCTTTGCCCAACCTGTCGATACTTTCCTTGACCTGTTCACGCGCGAAACACAGGCATCGCTTCAGTTGAATCAGCGCTGGGTTGAAGCCACCTCGCATCGCGTTCCGGCTGAAGGCACAACGCGGATGGTTGTCATCCTGCGCGAATTGACCACGAGTAGTGCCAACTCTGAAGTGCTTGACCTGAACCGGGCGATCAGCGTCGTCAATGAAATCGGCGAAACCGTCAACGCTAGTCAAGGGCTTGAGCCAGTTTTGCAGACGCTGCTGTCGGTTGTTCGCAAACAGATCCCCGCCGACGCAGGCGAAATCTGCTTGTGGGACGAAGCGCTGCAAATCCTCTTGCCGCGCGGCTGGATCGGCGACAGCGCTTACGTCTTGGCGCTGGTCGAGGCGGGTGGCACGTATAAAGTCGATGAAGGCATTAGCGGCTGGATCGCGCGCTATCGACGCCCCGTGCTGAGCAACGTCGGCGACGAAACCGCCGTGCGCCCCAAGCTGAATAACAGCATGTTTCGCAGCTACATCGGTGTGCCGCTGCTGATCGCGGATCGCTTCATTGGAACGATGGAATTTGCGACCGCGCGCCAGTTCAACCCCAGCGATCTGGCGCTGTTGCAGGCGCTCGCCAAGCCGGTCACGACCGCGATCTACAACGCCGAACTCTACACCAACCAGACGCGCCGCATCGAAGACTTGGCGACGCTTCAGCAGGTCATCGATCAAGCGGCAATCGCTGACGACCCTGAGCAGGTGATCCTTGCGCTCAATGAGCGCATCGCCCGCCTACTGGACGCCAGCGTCTGCGGCATGTTGGTCTACGACGACCTGCGCCAAGCATTGGTCGCGCAACCTCCTTATTACGGGCTGCCGCTTCAACTGGTACGTAATCTCGCCATTCCGGCACGGGAAGGCAGCCCTGCTTACATGATCTGGCAGGGTCAGGATTACTGGATGACGAGCGACCTCAGCGGCGAACCGCTCGCAGACGAAATGCGGCTCTCGGTGCTGGTCAACGCCGCCGGACTGCACGAAGTGATCCTAATGCCGCTGCAAGTCGGCAGTCGGCGCATCGGCATGATCCTCGTCAGCAACAAGCGGTCCGGCGGTTTCAACGCACAGGACATCCAGAACTTGCGCCTTCTCTCGGCGCAAGCGGCGGTCTTTGTCGAAGATATGCGACTGGTCGAACGTCAGCAGATTCACGAAACCGAAATGAGCGGTCTGCAAGAGATCACGCAGGCGTTCGGCGCGATCAGCCATTCCGACGTCTTCTACGCCAACGTCAACGACCGTATCGCCCGCGTGATGGGTATCGAGCGCTGCGGCATTCTGCTTTATGACGAGGAAAGCGAGCGCTTAGTCGCCCAGACGCCCTATTACGGGCTAGAAGATCGCTTCGTCGAGCAATATACGATCCAATTAGGGTCGCAGAGCGCGCTCGACGAGATTTGGCGTGAAGAAGATTACTGGTACACCAATAACGCCCTGACCGACAAAGTGATCTACGGCGCGGGGTTAGCTGAACCCGCTGCTCTGACCGGATTGCAAAAGACGCTGATCGCTGTCATGTCTTCGGGCGGTCGGCGGCTCGGTATCATCCAAGTCTCCAACAAAATCACGGGCGAGGACTTCACTGACAATGACGCCCGACTGCTGCTGATTTTTGCGGCGCAAATCGGCGGCATGATCGACAACGCACGCTTGCTGCGCGCCGTTCAGGCACGTGCCGACGAGTCGGAAGGCTTGCGCCGCGTCGCTGAATACGCGGGCGCGGTCATGACGGGCGAGGACGATTTCCTGCCCGTGCTGCGCGAAACCTGCCGCTTGAGCAACAGTCCCGTCGCTTTTATCAACATACTCGACCCGCAAACCGGGCGCTTGATCGGCTACCCGCAGTACAGCTATGGCTTCCAGCGTGAGAAGCCGGTCGTTTACGACACCTACGACAAGAACTTCGAGCGCAGCGTCGCCATGTCGCGCCAGCCGTTCTTGAGCAACGACGTTCGCAATGATGCTGCTGTGCTGCCGGAATACCGCGAAACCTTCAGCGAAATGGGCGTGATGGCGACGGTGATCGTGCCGCTGGTTGTCGGTGATCAAACGCTCGGCGAAATAGGCGTGATCAACCGCAGCGACCCCCCCTACCGCGACGACGACGTGCGTAACCTGCGCGCAATCGCCATTCACGTCGCCGCCGCGCTCGACCGTGTGCGTTTGCAAGAAGCAACCGGACAGAACCTGCGCCGCCGCTTGCAGGAACTCGACGCGATTTCGCACGTCAGCAACGAACTGGCAACGACACTCGATTACGAGCGCGTGCTCGACGTAATCCGCTACGAAGCGGTTCGCGCGACCGACGCCGAAGGCAACACCGTCGCCCTGCTGCGCTTTTCCGAAACGGCAGAGCCTTCAGACGAACCACTCATCGAGCGCCGTTTGGGCGAAAATAAATCGCTGGCGCTGGCAGAGATCGAGCTTCGGGCGATCCAACAAGGCACTGATCCGGTGTTGATCGAGGATTATCAAGCCGACGCAACACTCTCAGCTTTCCCGGAAACAGCGCGTTCGGCGATTGCCGCCGCGATTGTCTACGAGGATCGTCCAATTGGGGTGATTCACCTCACCCACAGCGAACCTTTCTATTTTGATGAGCGCGCCGCGACTTTCCTGATGACGCTGGCAGCAAAGGCGTCGCTCAGCTTCGGCAACAACCGCCGCTACCTCGAAAATCAGCAGCGCAGCGACCACTTGCGCCGCCGCGTCGAGCAGTTGAGCCAAATCTTCGAACTGGGACAAATGCTCCAGAGCAACATCGATCCCGGATCGGTACTCGAAGCAATTGCCTTCAGCATTCAGCAGAGCATCGGCTACGACATCGTGATGATGATGGTGGCGGACGAGGAAACCGGAATGCTGCGGCGCTTCGCGCAAGCAGGCTTGCCGGTTGAGGCATTCGAAGAAAGCACCTATAAAGCGATGTCGCTGACCGCCCTTCGAACCCTGTTCGAAAAAGAGCAGTTTCGCATTGGCGAGTCGTACTTCCTGCCCTTTCAGCGTGTGTCAGAATGGTACGTCGAAGGGGTGGAAGTGCTTGGCACGAGCTTCGCCGTCACACGCACGATGCACCCACGTTCGACGGACGATTGGCACGACGGCGACCTGCTGATCATCCCGCTGATGGGTGCGGGCGGCAATTTACTCGGCTTGATGTGCCTCGACCGTCCTTTCGATGGTCACCGCCCTGACCGTCAGGCGATTGAAATCCTCGAAATCTTCGCGCATCAGACTTCGACGACGCTGGAAAATGCGCGCCTGTACATGGCCAGCGTGCGCAATGTCGAGCAGGAAACACAGTTGAACGAAGTTATGGAAGCTATCGCCAGTACGCTCGACACCAACGAAATCGTCGAGTCGGTGGCGCGCGGGGCGCTGCGCCTGCTGCCTTTCATGCGCATGACCTTCGCTTTAATTGAACCCGAACAGCAGAATTTCGACTTGATCAGCGTGACGGTCAAAGTGGATAACTCGCTCATGATCAAGCGTTCCCAACCGACGACGCTCAAAGGCGGCGTGCTGGAACGCAGCTTCGAAAACGGGCAGGACTATCTCTACAGCGCTGACGAAGGCGCAGATTATCCCGATTTGAACGACTGGCACGCTGAAGGCGAACGGACGTCGCTGGTCGTACCGCTGATCACCGGCGGCATTTGCCTCGGCGCGCTGCACTTGGGCAGTGACTTATCGCAAGCCTTCGGTTTCGAGGAATTCCGCCCGCTGATCAAGCGTATCGCCAACCTCGCTGCCGTCGCCATTCAGAACGCTCGGCTGTTCAATCAAGCGGTCAACCTGCGCGCCTTCAACGAATCGGTCGTTGAGTCGATCCAGCAGGGCATCGTCGTGCTCGACAACGTAGGAGGCGTGATCACCGTCAACGACTTCATGCGCCGCCGCTTCGGGTGGACGGAAGCCGCGCGTCAAGACCTGTTCGAATTTCGCCCGCTGCTGCGCCCGTTTTTGGAAGAATTGCTGAAAGCGGTGCTGACCGAAGGCGCACCGCAGGAATTGATCAACCAGACGGTGATCGAAGGCGAGCGCAAGCTGGTGCAGAACTTCTATCTCTATCCGCTGCGCTCCGCTGAGACCGTGCGCGGCGTCGTGCTGCTGATCGAGGACGTGACCGAGCGCATACGCTTGGAGCAGGACATCGCCGCCCGCGCCAACCAACTTGCCGCGCTGACGGAAATTTCCAGCCGTATCACCGCTGCGCTCGACCGTGACGAGGTGCTGACGCTGGCGCTCGACGAAATGCAGCGCGTGATCACCTACGATGTGATGACGCTCTGGCGGCGCGACGGCGACGAGCTTGTGCTCGAAGGCGCGCGCGGCTTCGTCCCCGAAGAACCGCCGTTCCGAATCGCCATCGCCTCCCATGATCGCTTGAACCAAGTGTTCGACGCGCGGCGCGCGATTTCGATTGATCGCTTTCAGGAAACGGATAACCTACCCGGTGAAGCGGGGATCGGCAGTTGGCTTGCCGCACCGTTGATTCGGCAGCGCGACGTGATCGGCATGATCACATTGGGCAAGCACGAGGAGTATTTCTACGATCAGCAGGCGCAGCAAGCGGTGTCCGCCTTCGCCAATCAGGTGGCGGTGGCGGTCGTCAACGCTGACCTGTTCGAAGAAGCGCGCGCACGTACCGAACGCCTGAGCCTGCTCAACCGCGTGTCGGTGGCGCTGGCGCAGTCGCTCGACGTCGAAAACATCTTGGAGATCGCGCTCAGCGAGATCGCCCAATCGCTGCAAATCGAATACTCACGCGCCTATATCTTCGAACGCGAAACCAACAGCGCGCGCATCGTCGTTGAACACCCGCGCGGCGATTTCCCGCCGAACAATATCATCGACATGCGCAATAATGCGGTGCTTCAACATGTCCTGCGAACCGCCGCACCACTAGTGATCGAGGATGCGTCACTTTACGACGGCGACGAGAAGATGCTCGAAGAAATCCGCCGCAAACGTTTGACCGCCTATCTGGTCATGCCGCTCACCGTCGGCGGACAAGTCAGCGGCGTCTTTGAGCTTGAAGCCTTCGACGTGCCGCGCCAATTCGACCCGGAGAAATACGAACTGGCGACGATTATCGCCAACCAAGCGGCGATTGCCGTCCTCAATGCCAACCTGCTCGAACAGACGCTCGTCCGCACACGCGAACTGGAAACGCTGCTCGAAGCAGCGCAGGCGACTTCGTACACGCTCGACATTGACGAGGTGTTCGCCAGCATCGTCCGGCTTGCGCTGCAAGCGCTCGACATGGACGACTGCGCGATCATGCTCTACGACAACGTCGAAGAAGAACTCAAGGTTGAACTCGACCTCAACCGGCAAGACGACGCCAGCCGCGTCACCCCGTCAGGCACGATTTTCGACCTGCGCCAGTACCCCGCCAAGAGCCGTTCGCTGCACGAAGGACAGATCATCGTGCTGCGCCGTGACGACCCCAACGCCGACCAAAAAGAGGTCGCGGAGATGGTCGCCGCTGGCGATATTGCCCGTATGCTCGTGCCGTTAATCGTCCGCGACCAGTCGATTGGGCTGCTGCAAATCGAGCTTCAGTCACCGATGCGGACGTTCACCTACCGCGAAATTCGAATGGCGCAGGCGCTCGGCGCGCAGGCGGCGACCGCGATTGAGAACGCCCGTCTTTCGACCCAGACTGCCGCCTTAGTCGAACAGTCAATGGTCATCAATGACATCAGCCGCACGATTTCCGCGACAATGAACACTGAGGACATGATCCGCATCGTCCGCGACCAAATTCCGACGCTGACCGATGCCGAAGAAATCTTCGTCGCGCTCTACAGCCCCGAAACCGAGGAGATCACCTTTCCGCTGGCGATGCAGGCGGGGCGAGATATGAATATGCCGCCGCGCACGCTTGGCAGCGACGAGTTCTCGTACGTGATCCGCTATCGTCGTCCGGTGGCGATGGGCGGCGAGAATCCGAGCGCGGCGGAAGTCCGGCGCAACCTCGGCATCATCACCGAAGTTGACTCGTCGCGTTTTCTCGGCGTGCCGCTGATGGCAGGCGATCAAGTGGCGGGTGTGCTCGCCGTGCGTGACACCAAGCAAACACGCCCCTTCGGGCTAAACGATAACCGTATCTTGACGACGATTGCCGCGCAGCTTGGCGCGACACTCCAAAACGCGCAGCTATTCGAGCGCGTCCAGAACTTCGCCGCCGAACTGAACCAGCGCGTCGAGGAGCGGACGGTCGAACTGCAAGAAGAACGTGACCGCTTGAACTCGCTGTACCAAATCACGGCGGAGTTGGGGCGGACGCTCGACACCGACCGCGTGCTCGCGCGCGCGCTCGACATGGTTGCCAAAGCGATCAATGCTGACGACGGCGTCGTCATGCTGATCGACGCGCAAACTCACAGCCTCTACTGCCGGACTGCGCTCAACACCGCGCTCGGCGCGCCCGTCCACAGTATGAGCGGTGAAGGGGCGGTCGTGCTTGATCATCCGGCGGAACAGTTGGCGAATTGGCTGCTCAACCGCCAGCCCTCGATTCTGGTCGAGGACTTGAACACGACCGATTACTGGGAGACTCCCGAATGGCGCAGCGCCATTGGCGTCGTGCTCGAAACCAACGAGGACGTGCAGGGTGTGATGGTGCTGTTGGGGCGTGAGCCAAAGCAATTTACCGACCCGCACCTCAAGCTGGTGATCGCGGCAGCGAACCAAGTCGCGGCGGCGGTCAACAATGCCGACCTGTACAACTTGATCCGCGACCAGAACGACCGTATGGCGGCGCTCTTGCGCGCCGAACAGGAAGAAGCCGAAAAGAACTCCGCCATCCTCGAAGGTATCGCCGACGGCGTGCTGCTGGCGGATGCGACGGGCGTCGTCGTTTTGTTCAACAGCGCGGCGGAACAAATTCTCGGCATCAGCCGCGACGCCGCACTCGATCAGCCGATGGCGCGGATCGCATCTGCCTATGAAGGCGCGGGACAATGGGTCAACGCGCTCGATGCGTGGGTGACGAACCCCGTGCGCGAGAGTCAGGACGAACTGATTATCGACCGCCTCGAAGTCGGTCGGCGCGTTGTCAGCGTCCATGCCTCGCAGGTGTACAACGGCGATCAGTTCCTCGGTACGGTGTCGGTGTTCCGCGACGTCACCCGCGACGTGGAAGTTGACCGTATGAAGAGCGAATTCATCTTCAACGTGTCGCACGAACTGCGCACGCCGATGACCAGCATCAAGGGCTATGCCGACTTGCTGTTGAGCGGCGGCGTCGGCGCGGTCACTGACCAGCAGCGCGGCTTCTTGGGCACGATCAAGGGCAACACCGACCGCTTGGCGACCCTCGTCAATGACCTGCTCAATGTCTCACGAATTGACTCCGGGCGTGACCGCTTAGAGATCGAGCCAGTGCAAGTCGGCGACGTAATCCGGCAGGTGGTCGCCAACTTGGAAGCGCGCCCGCAATTCTCGCGCAAAGACCTCGCCGTCCATGTGGATGTCGATCCTGACCTTCCGGCGGTCAAAGCCGACCAACTGAAAATCATACAGATCGTCTCGCACCTCGTCGATAACGCTTTCAACTATACCAACGCGGGCGGCAGCATCGACATTGGCGCGCATCTGCAAACAAATCTGCCTAATCACATCCTGATCTCGATCAAAGACGACGGCATCGGCATCCCTGAAGAATTCCGCGCCCGCATCTGGGATCGTTTTGCGCGTTACGAAGCGCACGCGCTGGTCATGGACGTTGCCGGGACGGGCTTGGGCTTGTCGATTGTCAAGTCGCTGGTCGAAATGCACGGCGGCGACGTCTGGTTCGACTCGCAAGAGAACGAAGGCACGACGTTCTATGTATCGCTGCCGCTGGCAGGACCAGAAACTATTCAACTCACTGGTGAACGAACCTTTGAAGGGTAACCATGGCGCATATCTTAGTAGCCGAGGACGAACGCGACATTCGAGAACTGATCAACTTTACCCTGATGTTTGCCGGACACACGGTTCTGCTCGCGGCGAACGGCGCGGAAGCCGTCGAACTGGCGCAAGCAGCGCAGATCAAGCCTGATTTGATCATGATGGACGTGCGAATGCCGAAATTGACGGGCTACGAAGCCTGTCGGCAAATCAAGCTGATAGACATCTATCGAAATACACCGGTGATATTTCTTTCCGCAAAAGGGCAAGACGAGGAAATCCAGAGCGGCATTGACGCTGGCGCGACGGCTTACATCCTGAAGCCGTTTTCGCCCGACGATTTAACACGCCGCGTCACAGAAATTCTGGACGACACGCGCACGACGTAGAGAGCGAGCTTATGAGCGCCATCACCGCAGGCGGCGATTTAATCCATTACGAGGTCTTGGGACGCGGTCGCCCGGTCATTTTAGTTCATGGCTGGGTCGGCTCGTGGCGGTATTGGATACCGACCATGCAGCTTTTGCAGAACAAGTACCGCGTTTACGCGCTCGACCTGTACGGCTTTGGCGACTCTGCCAAGAATGCTCAGCACTATTCGCTTGAACATCAAATCACCCTGCTGGCGGATTTCATGCAGCAGTTGGGCATTCCCAAAGCTGCTATGATCGGACATGGTCTGGGCGCGCTGGTCGTCGCGGAGTACGCGCGCCGCTATCCCGACCGCGTACCGCGCCTGCTGGTCGCCAGCGCACCGCTGTTCGACCCCGGCGACCTTGAACACCGTGTTCCCGCAGGACGCAAGGTGCTCAACGCACGCTCAATGCCGTCTGATCCTAATGCACCGCTCGACCCGAACGCGCCAACCGTTATGAGCGCAAGCGCCGCTATGCGCGCAGCGTTATTCGAGGCGGCACGCGCGCGCAAAGGCAGCTTAGCACCGGAACTCGAAAGCCTACTGCCAACAGACGACAACCTAACGCCCAGCAGCAATCCGCTGCTCAGCTTGATGGAAAATAACGATCCCGACGCGCTGCTGTCGCGCTGCTTCCGGCGCTCCGAAGTCAATTACCAGAAATTGAGCGTAGACGTGACCAAGATCGATGCGGGCGTGCTGATGCGCTCGGTCGAGACGTTCGACGCTGGACGAATGCTCGATACCCTGCGCCTGCTCTCTGTGCCGATCCTCGTCATTCACGGCAGCGATGATCCGCTGATCCCGCAGCCGACCGAAGAAATCCTGAACTACATCACGCTTGACAAGGAAAACTTGCTCCTGCCGATTTTGCTATCCGGCGTGCGTCATTTCCCGATGCTGGAAGACGACCGCTTCGCCCGACTTGCTAACGAGTTCCTTGAAGTTCCCGACGTGAGCAAGCTGGAGATCAAGGAACGCTGGCGACGACGCACGCGCTGATCCGTGTGTACGGCTTAGCGCTTGAAAGATCAGCCCTCACCGCTTAAAGTAAGTGTCTTGATTTGTGTTCTGTATACTGACGAGAACGTGTGTGATTCATCTTTTATCGTTTGAATTTCGCCCTCGACTCAAAATATGGATGCCTTGATTTTCGCGAATGGCGAGATCGACGACGGCGCAATGGTCAGCCGGGCGCTGGCACACGCCTCTGATGCGCTGATCGTCGCTGCTGACGGCGGCGTGCGCGTAGCGGGGCATTATGGGCTGCGTGTTGATACCGTAATCGGCGACATGGACTCGCTCGAACAGGCGGAAATCACCACGCTTGAGGCGCAAGGCACGCAGATCATTCGCCACCCCGCCGAAAAAGACGAAACCGATCTCGAACTGGCGTTTATGCACGCGGTCGAACGCGGCGCGACATGGCTGCGTGTGATCGGTGCGACTGGCGGCAGGCTTGACCAGATATTGAGCAATATTTACCTGTTGGCGCTGCCGATACTGGCGGGCTGTGATGTGCAGCTTGTCGCTGGAAAACAGGCGGCGTGGCTGGCACAGTCCGGCGAGACAATCATTCACGGCGCGGCGGGCGACACGATCTCGCTGATCCCGCTCAACGGCGTGGTCAGCGGTGTGGTGACCATCGACCTATATTATCCACTCAATGACGAAAATTTGTATTTCGGTCCAGCGCGCGGCGTCAGTAACGTCATGACGACGACTCAAGCAAGTGTCGGCGTGCGCGCAGGCACATTGTTGATCGTTCATACGATAGGACGAGCATGATCAGCCTAATCAAGCAAAATCATCTTGGCGAAAAGGTGTGGGAGTATTCTGGCGAACTGCTGGCGCGGGGCGCGACGTGGGTCTGCGTGCGAGCACCTTTCAACCACGACGATAAAGATGCGGGCTACGTAGTCTTCCGGCGCGGCGACACCTTTATCGAGTGGCATTACAGCGACCGCTGGTATAACGTTTTCGAGCTTTACGACTTCGAATGTGGGCATCTCAAAGGCTGGTACTGCAACATCACCCGCCCCGCCATCATCGAGGACGACACGGTGCGGGCGGACGATCTTGCGCTCGACGTGTTTGTCGATACGAATGGGCACATCCTGCTACTGGACGAGGACGACTTTGCGGCGCTCGACTTATCCGCCGACGAGCAGCGCGCGTCACGCGATGCGGTCGAGGCGATTCGCCTTGCCGCTGCCGAATGCAAACCGCCATTCGAGCAGTTAGCCTTACTCTCGCCGCAGGAATAGCGCCCGTTTTATTCTTTGTCGGGTTGGACGAGCAGTACGGGAACGTCAATACACTGCATCACGTCACGGGCGACACTGCCGAACAGCACACGCGCTAAGCCGGTGCGTCCGTGCGAGCACATGACGATCAGGTCGATGCCTTCGCTGCCCACGTAGTCGCAGATCAAATGCGCGACCGCCATCCCTTCAATCAGGTGAGTGCGAACTTTAACGTCTTCGTCGCGTAGTTCGGTACGCAGCCCGATCAAGAACTGTTTCATCTGGTCGCGCGTCTGCTGCACCTGAGCATCGCCACCGCCACGCCCTAGCGCCAGTTGGTCAGCGAATTCGCGGGCAGGCGGGACAAATACGTTCAGCAAGATGATCTCGGAGTCGTCGTTGCTGCGGGCGATGTCAACAGCGTGGGGAATGGCGCGCCGTGCCCAGCCTGATCCATCGACGGGCACGAGGATTTTCTTGTAGCGTCCTTGACTAGCCATACGGCTTTACTCCTCTAGCAAATATTATAAGTTCATTTTAACCTATCCGGCGTAGATCACCATGTGAGGTCTTTCCGCACGTCCGTTGACACTCCTCTATAGATACACGTATAATTTTCTCCATAAATCTCTATAAACCTACACAAGTGAGCTATGGAAACAACTGCCGCTACGTCTATCGACACTACACCACCAACACCTAACCTAACACCCGCGCGGAATCTCAAGATCGGTTTGTTCCATCTCGGCTCAGGGATGGCGGACATTATCGCCACTGGCATCTGGAATCGAGTCATGATCAGCGACCTCGGCTTCAGCGCCACGCCGATTGGCTTGCTGGTCGCGCTGCGCTACTTCCTCGCGCCGATTGGTGTGTGGGTCGGGCGCGTTTCTGACCAACGCACGGTCTTTGGCTACCGCCGCTTATTCTGGGTGTGGTCAGGGCGCGCGATGATGGTGATCAGCATCATTACCCTCGGCTTGATCACGGCTGATCTGGCGCGCGGCACGCCCGCCGACGCTCTGCGCTGGATCGGGCTGACGGTGTCGCTATTATTGTTCAGTCTTGGCAGTGCCTTTTCAGGCGGAACCTTTCTCGCGCTGATTTACGACCGCAGCGCGACCAGCCAACGTGGGCGCGCGGTGGGCGTCGTTTGGACCTTCCTGCTGCTCGGCTACGCCGTCGGCGGACCCATCTTCGGGATCATGCTGCCGTCGAGCGGCGACAACGCCAACGGGCTGAAGTTTTCGCCGGAGACACTGCAAAATCTGTTCATCGGCGCGGCGATAATCCTTGCCCTGCTCTGGTTCTTCTCGCTGCTCGGTGAGGAACGACGCTCCAAATCAGGCGAGCTGGTCGCGCCCAGCGCCGCCGCGCCGACCGTCCCACAAACGTCACTGATCGGCGACCTCAAGCTGGCGTGGAGCAACCGCCAAACGCGCCTGTTCTTCTGGTTTCTGGCGCTGTCGATGGCATTCGCCTTCTCGCAAGACCTGATCCTTGAGCCGTTCGCGGGCGACGTGTTCGGCATGGAAGCGCGTGTGACGACCCGCTTTTCCGGCTATTGGGGCAGTATGGCGATCCTCGGTTCAGTCGCCTTTCTGGTGCTGTCGCGCCGCTACAAACGCCTCAACAACACCGTGATGAGCGTGATCGGCGTAGCGCTGCTGGTGGTCACGTTCGGCGTGTTCGCGCTCTCGTCGCTGGCGGAGATTCGCGGGCTGGTCACGCCGGGATTAATTCTGCTCGGCTTGGGCTTGGGTATCTGGGAAATTGGCACGCTCGGCATGATGATGGAGATGAGTCCGTTCGGGCGCGCCGGAACGTTCCTCGGTTTCTGGACGCTGGTCGTCACGCTGGCGCGCGGTGTTGGCGTCTCCGGCGGCGGCATCATCCGCGATATCGCGCTGCAAGCAACCGGCAGCCTGAACGTCTCCTATGGGCTGGTTTTTGCGATTGGCATGGTCGGGCTGGTGATCTCGCTGTGGGTGGTGACGCGCGTGAAAGTTGATCGCTTCAAAGCAGCGCAAGAGCCAACCGACACCGCCCCTATTCTCGCGGGCGCACTCGACTAAGGCGCTTGGTTCTGCACGGAAGAGCGCTTCAGTAAAAAATTGATAGTGTGTGAATTCAGTAATCAATCTTAAGGATTCCTTTAGTTTGAATCCGTCTATTGATCCGTGCTCACATCCGCACACGATTGTCGATATAATCAACGCCGTGCTCGAAAACGGTGGTTGAGTTCTATGTCGTCATTGGCTCTTTCCAATAAACAAATCGCCCGCGCAGCGGCAATCGTCGTCGGCGGGTTTTTAGCGAGCGGCGTTCTCGGCTTAATCCGTACGGCGGCATTCTCGGTGACCTTCGGCGCAAGTGACGCACTCGACGCCTTCTACGCCGCGCAGCGCATCCCTGAAGCGCTGTTCGTGCTGGTCGCGGGGGGTGCGCTGGGATCATCGTTCATCCCAGTGTTCGGGCGCTTCCAATCCGAAGGCGACAGCGAGGGCGCGTGGCGGCTCGCCAGCGCAGTCATGTCGTGCGTGTTCGTGTTGGCGACGCTGTTGGCGCTGGTGACGGCGATCTTCGCGCCGGTGATCGTGCCGTCGATCCTCGAACCGGGCGCGAGTGCCTCGCAGCAATTGCTGACGACCTCGCTCACGCAGGTGCTGCTGATCACCGTGATGATCTTCGGCGTCAGCGGCTTGCTGATGGGCATCCTCAACGCGCAGCAAATGTTTACGCTGCCCGCGCTGGCATTGAGCATGTACAACATCGGGCAGATTTTCGGTGCGCTGGTGCTCACGCGCCTGATCCCGCTCTACGGCGTCCATTATGGCGGCTTGCTGCCCCAGTACAGCACGCTCTTGGCGCGTGGGCTGCCAGCCGACGGCGGCGCGGCGACTTATGGCTTGGCGTTCGGCGCGGTGATCGGCGCAGCGCTTCACCTGCTAATTCAGCTTCCCGGCTTGCCGATGGTCGGCGCGAAGCTGCGCTTTCTGCCCAACCCACGTATCCCCGGCGTGCGCGAAGTCCTCGTGCTGATGGGTCCGCGCGTGCTCGGCTTGGCAGTTGTGCAGATCAACTTCATAGTCAACGTGAACCTGACCTCAGGTATGATCGCGGGCAGCCGCTCGGCGCTGGTGACGGCGTGGACGCTGATGTTCTTCGTCTTGGGTGTGATCGCGCAGAGCGTGGGGACGGCGGTCTTTCCCTCGTTGTCGGCGTTGGCGGCGGCGAAGAACATGCCCGCTTATAAGGATCGCTTGGCGGGCGCGATGCGCGGCGTCTTGTTCCTGTCCTTCCCCGCGACGGTCGGATTAATCCTACTCGGCGGGTCAGGCATCAGCGTAATCTTCGAGCATGGCGCGTGGATCGCCGAGGACACACAGGCGACCGCGTGGGCACTGGCGTTCTTCGCTTTGGGTATCGCCGGACACAGCCTGCTCGAAGTGCTGTCGCGGGCATTCTATGCGCTCTCGGACACGCGAACCCCGGTACTGATCGGCGTCGCGTCGATGGTGTCGAACATTGTGTTGAGCTTAGTCTTTGTCCAAGTGATCGGTGACCCGGCGAGTTTAGGGCGTGGCACGTTCGCGGGTTTAGCGCTCGCCAACTCGCTGACGACACTGCTCGAAGGGCTAGCGTTGTGGCTGCTGCTGCGCCGTCGCATCGGGGATTTGAACGACCGCTATATCCTGCACGGCGTCTCGCGCTCGGTGATAGCGGCGTTAGCGATGGGTGCGTGCATCTGGGGCGCGCTGCAACTGATGCCGAACGCGGGCGCGCTGCTGACGACCCTCGTCGGCGTCGTGATCGGCTTAGCGGTCTTTTTCGGCTTGGCGTTCGCATTGGGGATCGACGAAGCGCGATCCGTTCCACGAACACTGCTGCGACGACGTCGCTAGCGCTGCAACGCCCCAAACCCGACTCACGTATAGGGGATCAACGACAAACAATCAGAGGTTGATTATGAACGTGAAGTTAGGCTTTTGGCTCGGCGTGTTCGCGCTATTTACGATCAGTGTATCGCCATCAAGCCTCAGCGCTCAAGAAGCGACGGAAGCAGCAAACGACGCGCAGGGATTTAGTCAAGTGCTCGGCATGGCAACGACGCCCCGCTTGATTCCTGATCCGGGGTTGAAAGATTACCTCGACGCCTTCGCGCTGACGCACAGCGCCGGCGTGAACGGCAACGCCGTCACCGAAAAATGGAGCACGCTCGAACCCGCCACCGGAATCAATATCAACGGTTTTATCGACGGGCTGAATTCGTTTGAGGACTTCTACCCCGATACGGTGCTGATGGGCATTCAGGTGATCAACACAACGGCGAAAGAGACGCCCGCCGACCTGCTGAACGTGCCCTTCGACGATCCGCAGATGCTCCAGCGCTTTGAGGCACTGTTCGACAAAATCCTCGTGCGGCTCGACCACGACGTGCGCTACCTCTCAATTGGCAACGAGGTTGACGTTTATCTCGGCAATCACCCAGAGGAATGGGCAACATACAAGACGTTTTACGATGGGGCGGTGGCTTACGTGCATGGGGTCGCGCCCTCGATTCAGGTCGGTGTCACCGCGACCTACGGCGGCTCGCTCGACTATACCGACGAGGTAAGTCGGCTCAATGAGCACAGCGACGCCTTGATCCTGACCTACTATCCGCTTGGCACGGCGTTCACGGCGAATAACCCTGACGCACCGCTGACCGACTTCCCACAGATGGTCGCGCTGGCAGACGGGCTGCCAGTGGTGCTGCAAGAAGTGGGTTATCCGAGCGCCGAGCTACTCGATAGTTCCGAGGCGGAGCAGGCGGACTTCATCCATAATGTGTTCACAGCGTGGCAAGCTCAAGGCGACGCGATCCCGTTCCTCGACATTTTTCTGCTGCACGACCTGACGGAGCAGATATGCAGCAAACTTGAAGACTATTACGGGCTGAAACATGCGAATTTCCACGCCTATTTATGCACGCTCGGTCTGCGTGCGTCGGATGGCACTCCGAAGCTGGCATGGGACGCTTTCGTAGAGGAAGCGACGCAGTGGCGAAATCGCTGAAACTGGGTAAAAATCCTACAGGGTTTTACTATCCAATCTTCAAAGATCGATTCGAATTCAAAAGTAGCGTGCTATGACCCCAGAACTGCTGCGAACAACTGCCGAATATGCGATCCGCTATCTCGATAGCTTGGCGGAGCGAGATGTATTTCCTACGCCGGAAGCAATCGCGCGCTTGAGCGCGCTCGGCGGCGACCTACCAGAAGCGCCGACTGACCCGGCGGACGTGATTCACCTGCTCGACGAGATCGGTTCGCCGGGGACAAGTACCTCTGCGGGCGGGCGCTACTTTGGCTTTGTCGTCGGCGGGTCGCTTCCGGCGGCACTGGCAGCCAACTGGCTGGCTGGCGCGTGGGATCAGAATGCGGGGCTGTTTGCCATCTCGCCGGTCGCGTCCGTGCTTGAAACGGTCGCACGCGCGTGGATTCTAGACGTTTTGGGGCTTCCTGCCAGCGCCGAGATCGGGTTTGTAACCGGGGCGACGATGGCGAACTTCACGGCGCTAGCAGCCGCCCGTCACGCGCTGCTTCAGCGTAAAGGCTGGGACGTTGAAGCACAGGGCTTGTTCGGCGCACCGCCGATTCAGGTGGTCGTCGGTGATGAGGTTCACGCAAGCCTATTGAAGGCGCTCAGTCTGATCGGCTTCGGGCGCGAACGGGTGATCCGCGTGCCCGTCGATGATCAGGGGCGGATGCTGCCCGATCAACTGCCGCCGCTGGACGACATGACCATTTTGTGCATCCAAGCTGGGAACGTCAACAGCGGCGCGATTGATCCAGCGTCGCCGCTGTGCGAGCGCGCCCACGCCGCCGGATCATGGGTTCACGTCGATGGCGCGTTCGGGCTGTGGCTGCTGGCTGCCCCACAACGCGCGGCGCAGATGAACGGCTACGAGAAAGCTGACTCGTGGGCAGCCGACGCGCACAAGTGGCTCAACGTGCCCTACGACAGCGGTTTGGCGATCTGCCGCGACCCACAAGCGCTGCACGCTTCCATGTCGAGCAGCGCCAGCTACCTGATCACGGGCGAGCAGCGTGACCCCTTCAACTACACGCCCGAATTTTCGCGTCGGGCGCGCGGCGTCGAAATCTGGGCGGCGTTGCGCTCGTTGGGTCGCAGCGGGCTTGCCGACATGATCGAGCGCGGATGCCGACAAGCGCAGCGCTTCGCCGAGGGACTCAGCGCGGCTGGCTACCCTGTACTGAACGAAGTGGTTGCCAATCAAGTCATGGTGACGTTCGGGGATGCCGATACGACCCGGCAGGTGATCGTGGCGATTCAGCGCGAAGGCACGGCGTGGTGCAGCGGCACAGTCTGGCACGGGCAAGCCGCGATGCGCATCAGCGTCTCAAGCTGGGCGACTACCGACGAGGATGTCGAACGCAGCCTCGACGCGATGATCCGTGTCGCAGGTGATATTCATAATAAACTTAACGTATAAGCCTATCCAATTCGGCGCTTACAGCAGCGGCTGCTGAGCGGGCGGCGGCGGCTCATGACTGCCGGTGTAGGCGCGCTGGCTGCGCTTATATTCGATCGCCTGAATCAGCAGTTCGCGCGCGCTCTGAAAGCCACTCTCGTTGGTCGTGCCGAGCATCGCCGCCAGTTCCTCGACGCGCTGATATTCCTCGTTGAGCGGCACGATCTGCGTGTGCGTGCGCTCGTTGTCGATCAGCTTAAGCACGCGATAATGCCGATCCGCATAACCGGCAAGCTGCGCCAAGTGCGTCACGACCAGCACTTGATGCTCGACCGTCAGTTCCCACAGCTTTTCGCCGACGACGCTGCCGACACGCCCGCCAATGCCTTGATCGATTTCGTCAAAGATCAGCGTCGGCGTCTGGTCGGCTTGGGTCAGCACACGCTTGAGCGCCAGCATGATGCGCGCCGCCTCACCGCCGGACGCGACTTTCGCCAGCGGGCGCAGGGGTTCGCCGGGGTTGGCGCTCATCATGAACTCGACGTGATCGATGCCTGTGCCGTCGAAGGCAAGCCGCCGATTCCCGACGTAGCAGCCGTTCGGATCGTCGTGCTGTTCGAGCGCGACTTCGAACTGCGCTTTCGCCATCCGTAAGTCTGCTAGTTCGCGGACAATACCCTCGCTTAACTGCTTGGCGGCAGCATTACGCGCACGGCTGATGCGCTCGGCAAGGTCGCCAATGTGTTTCAGGAATGAGGTTTCCTGTTTGCGCAGCTCGTTGAGGCGTTCCTCGCTGTTGTCGATGTTGCCAAGTTCAGTACGAGAGCGTTCAGCGTACTCCAGCACGAATTCGAGCGTCGCGCCATAGCGCCGCTTGAGGACGCTGATCAACTCAAGCCGTTCTTCCAGTTCGTCGAGCCGTTCCGGATTGTACTCGACGGCGTCGGCGTAGCGCCGCAGCGAAATCGCCAGTTCTTCGACCTGCGCGCTGGCTTCTTCCGCGAGGTCGTAATCTTCTTTCAGTCCTGCGTCGATATTCGCCAGCTTGCCCAAAATCGCCGCGACCTGCATCAATTGATCGAGCGCGGGCATCTGCCCACCTGCGCTGTCGTCGCCGTAGATCAGCGTAACGGCTTCGCTCGCTAGCGTTGCTAACTGTTCGCTGTTGGCGAGCCGCGTTCGTTCGGCGCGAATTTCATCATCCTCGCCGGGACGCAGTTCGGCAGCATCGATGTCTTCGACGTCGCGGCGCAAGCGATCAGCGCGCTTCTTCAGTTCGGCTTCGTCATCGAGCAGATGCTTGATCTCATGGCGCACGTCCCCTAAACGGCTGACAACCATCGCCAACGCCTCGCGCGTGTCGATCAAGTCGGCGTAGCGGTCGAGCAGGTCAATGTGTGCCGCTGGCTTCAACAGCGATAAATGGGCGCTCTGCCCGTGTACATCCACCAGCATATCGCCAATCTCGCTGAGCGCGTCGAGGTTGACGGTCACACCGTTGACGCGCGCCGCCGAGCGCCCATTCGAGCGAATCTCGCGCGTGAGCGTCAGCATATCGTTGCCATCGGCGTCGATCAAGTCGTCGCGCTCAAGCACGGGCACGATTAATGCCTGCGCCGCATGGCTGAGGCTAAATACCCCCTCGATCACGGCTTTTTCTGCGCCGGAACGCACCATCACGGCGTCAGTTTTGCCGCCAAGCAGCAGTTCGACGGCATCGACAATGATCGACTTCCCCGCGCCCGTCTCGCCCGTGATCACGTTCAAGCCACGCCCAAAGGTCAGTTCAAGCTGGTCGATAATGGCAAAATTACTGATGCGTATTTCTTCGAGCATAGAGCCTCGCTAAGAACGCATTTTAAATCGTCCGTAAACCGCAGCGGCGACCAAACCAACGAAAATCAGCAAGCCGAGATCGCCCGTCAGCCGCCGAAAAATCAAGTCGAGGGTCAGACCGGGTACGCCGCGTCCTCCCGCGATTTGACCATAGAGCAGTAAGAACTGTACCACGCCGCCGAGCAATCCGCCGATTACTGCGCCCGCCGCCGCGAGATTGGCGGACTGGCGACCGCGCCGCCGGTTGGTCAAGCGCAGCGCGACTTCACCAATGCCGCCGCCAATAGGCAGCCCTAAAATGATCGAAAAGAGCAGTCCG
Organism: Aggregatilineales bacterium; assembly: GCA_038260485.1. Taxonomy (GTDB): domain Bacteria; phylum Chloroflexota; class Anaerolineae; order Aggregatilineales; family Phototrophicaceae; genus Flexifilum. The sequence goes on from JBBSNT010000008.1 coordinate 23,508, forward strand.
AAGCTGATCGCGCTCATAATCGCGCCCGCGACCGCCGTTAAACCCGCGCAGACGCCAAAGATCAGGATGTAATCGGTCTGCGTTGCCTTATAGTACCCGTCCTGAATGCCGCGCACACATTCCTTGCAGCGGTAGCCAACAGGCGTCGGTACGGCGCATTCTACACACATCGGTCGCCCGCATTTGTTGCAGCGCAGCGTCGTCGCCCGGTCAGGATGGACGGTGCAGTAGAGAACTTCGTCTGTTTCTTCAGAGTCGTGAATATGTGCTGTGTCAGTCATTTTCCGCTACTGGATTATCGTTTCCGAAAATCTACTCTCGTAATGTTGTAGCGAGTTTTAAACCCGCCTCTACAGATTATCGCCACACTGAACTGTTCACCTACGGCAGCAGGGTTTCTTTCAAGGCTTCTTTTCAATCATACTACAGTTGTTTTTTCGGCGATTCGGGCGGTTCGGGCGCGCGCGGCTCAAGCCGATCCAGCAGCGAACGATAGAAATAACTACGCTCGCGTAGGCGCACAAAGCGCGTGACCTGATCGCTCGCTTGCACGATGATACGGTCTTCGGAACAGAGTTCGCAGAGCGGCACACCGTCAGTGGCGAGCATGATTTCAGTTTGGCTGTCCGGGGTGACCAGCACTTCGACGACCGCGCCTTCCGGCAGCACAATCGGGCGATCAAGGCTCAAATGCGGCGCGACTGGAAGGACGAGGATATTTCGCAGGTCAGGGGGCAGAATTGGACCGCCTGACGCCAGCGCATAAGCCGTCGATCCGGTTGCGGTGGCGATGATCAGCGCGTCGGCATTGTAAGTCGTCGTCCAATCGTGATCGATGTACACATCCAAACGGATCATACGGGTCACTGCCCCGCGACTGATCACCACGTCGTTGAGCGCTTCCGCCGTCGCAATAACCTCGTTGCCGCGCTTCGCCGCCACCGTGATCATCATGCGCTGCTCGATCCAGAACTTCTCACTTAAGAGCGCGTCAATCGACTTTTCCCAGTCGTCTGCGCGGCGAATTTCTGTCAAGAAACCGAGATAACCCATATTGACGCCCAAAACAGGCACGTCGTAAGGCGCACAGACCCGTGCAGCGTGCAGCATCGCACCATCCCCACCGATGGCAACGACCATGTCCGTGCCCGTAATCTGCTCTCGAATCTGCGTTTCGTCCCACTGGCTAAAATGCCACACGTCCAAACCACAAACCTTCAACGACTCGGCAATCCGCTCTGCGACCGGTGCGGTTTGCGGTCGAGTAGGGTGCGCTAAAACGCCCATTCGTTTGATCGTCACCCGGTTCTCCCTGTGTCTATAGCTCTAGTGTAGCGCCGGGCAGCAATACGATCAATGATAGCACAAATGTGCGACCAAAGACATTGGAATTGTCCCAGAAATCAGCGGTTTTAGAGGTCGTCCGTTTCCTCTCCCAAGGGTATTTCCGAGCTTTTCACAGCCGATTCGAAACGTACCCGCGCAACCCGCATCCCGTCCATTTCCTCGACCGACAGCCGGTAAGTAGCAAACGGCAGCGTATCGCCCACTTCAGGGATGCGTTCGAGCCGCTCCGCCACGTAACCGCCAATCGAAGCGGAATCGACCTCACCGCCGGGATCGCCAAAGCGCTCGACCACGTCGGTCATGCTGGTCAGCCCATCAACCATATACTGATCAGCCTCATCGAGGATGTCCGACGGCTCGATGTCGAACTCGTCGCTGACCTCGCCGACCAGTTCTTCGAGAATATCCTCCATCGTCGCCAGCCCTGCCATGCCGCCGTACTCGTCGATAACGATAGCGAGATGCGTTTTCTTGGCGCGCATTTCTTCGAGCAGTTTATCGACAGCCAGCGTTTCCGGCACATAGATCGGCGTCCTCAACAGTTTACGCAGGTCGAAACTGGCGTTCGGGTCGCTCAGCAGCGCCGGTTTGCGCACAAGCAGGTCGAACACATCTTTGACGTTGAGCACGCCGATCACGTCGTCGATATGTTCCTCATAGACCGGATAGCGCGAATGATGCTGCGTCGCCATGTGTTGGAGCAGTTCCGGCAGCGTGATCGTCACATCAACCGCATCGACTTCGACACGCGGCTGCATGATCTCGACGACCGGAATGTCGCTGAAGTCGAAGACGCGGCGCAGCAGCACTTCCTCGCTCTCCTGAAGCAGCCCCGCCTCGCGGCTGGAATGAACGAGCATCTCCAACTCCTCTGGCGAGTGGACGGAGTGCGCTTCGCTGGAGGGTTCGAAGCCGAGCAGCCGGACGACCATGTTGCCGATACTGTTCATCAGGTCGATCACCAACTTGAAGATGTTGTGGAACACGACAGTCGGGCGCGCGACGATGATTGCGACGTCTTCGGGACGCTGTAAAGCAATCGACTTGGGCGCAAGTTCGCCCACAACGATGTGCAGCATCGTCACCAGCGAGAAAGCAATCACGACCGAGATGGTGTGCCCGACTGTCATCGCCGCGCCTTCGGGAAGAAAACGTTCCAACAGCGGCTCGAACAAACCCGCGACTGCGGGTTCGCCAATCCAACCTAAGCCGAGGCTCGCCAGTGTAATACCCAACTGCGTCGCCGCGATATACTGATCGAGGTGATTCATCGCCGCCTGCGCCGCCTTCGCGCCCGTATTGCCTTCCTGCGCGAGCTGCGCGATGCGCGTGCGCCGCGACCCGACGAACGCAAATTCAGCAGCGACGAAAAAGCCGTTCATGAAGACGAGAGCAAAGACAGCCAGTAGTCCGAGCGCGGTATTCATCAGCTATTCCCATACCCAGTGGTGGTTGCGAGTCAAGTGAGATGCAGAAATGACAATTTTATGTCAATTTGTATTGCTACTAAGATACCACAGCGCAGCGAGCGTGACGATCTTTTCTACAGTTCTTTCCGTTCGATGCGAACCGAATAAGCAGAAACGACTAAACTAAGGTCGGTTGTGGATAAGGCTTTTATGTCAGGACGCATAAATGAAGATCGTTATGCCTATTCCAGCAGCAATTAAAGTGACTGTAGACAAAGCGTTAGCGCTGGTCGAACAGCAGGCGAATCACGACTATAGCCCCGCGAAGCGCAAGCGCCTGCTCGACGCCTTTCGAGGATTGAATACCTCGACAGCGGATCAAGCATGAGCGCTCGCAGAAGCACCGCCCCCTTAACAGGATGCAATTATCCGAAATATCGCTATGATTTGACCCTTACAGGCTCAAAACAGAACATAACCTGTTAGGAGAGGTCATGATCCTCGAAACCGAGCGTTTAATTTTGCGTCCGCTCATGCTGAGCGACGCCCCGCTCATGCGTGAACTAGCGGGGCATTCCGACATCGCCGCGACGACCCTCCACATCCCACATCCATATCCCGAAGGTGCCGCCGAAAGCTTTATCGAGTCGCTGGCTGAAAGCGCAGAAAAAGGATCGAACTTTACTTTCGGCATCATCCACAAAAGAGACGCTCAATTCATGGGCATGATTGGCATCCATCCGGTCGCGCAGTTCGACCGCGCCGAGATCGGTTACTGGATCGGCGTGCCGTATTGGGGGCAAGGCTACACTAGCGAAGCTGCGCGTCGCTTAGTCGCTTTCGGCTTCGAAGAACTAAAGCTGCACCGCATCTATGCCAGCTATTTCATCCCTAACACCGCCTCACGCCGCGTGATGGAAAAAGCGGGCATGACCTACGAAGGCACGCTGCGCCAGCACGTCAAGCGCTTCGACCGCTACTACGATCTCGGCTTCTGCGGCATTTTGCGTGACGAATGGGAAGCACGCCAAACCTGACCCTTTTGCCGATGACGCTGCTCCTAAAACCGCCTACACTAAAGCTCGACGAGGCAAAGAAATGGAGCGAGCAATGCGTTATAAGCTACTGGGCAAAAGTGGCGTGCGAGTGTCCGAACTGGTGTTAGGGACAATGACCTTCGGGACGGCGTGGGGCTGGGGCGCGGACAAAACCGAATGCCAGCGCATGGTTGAGCTTTATGCCAAAGCGGGTGGCAATTTCATTGATACATCCGTCAACTACACTGACGGCGAAGCAGAAACCATCCTCGGAGACTTGCTGAGCGCCGACCGCGATCACTTCGTCGTGGCGACCAAGTACACGCTGACCAAGCGCGACTCACCTGATCCAAATTCCGGCGGTAACAGCCGCAAGAACATGCGCCAATCAGTTGAGCGCAGCTTAAAACGCCTGCAAACCGACGTAATCGACCTGCTGTACCTGCATGTGTGGGATTACACGACGCCCGTCGAGGAAGTCATGCGCGGGCTAGATGATCTAGTACGCGCGGGCAAGGTTAACTACGTCGCCATCTCCGATTCGCCCGCCTACATCATCGCAGAAGCGAACACGCTGGCGGAGCTGCGCGGATGGTCGCGCTTCGTTGGCATACAGATGCCCTACTCGCTGGCGAACCGGATGATCGAGCACGAGATCGTGCCGCTAGCGCACCATTGGGATATGGCGGTGCTGCCTTTCAGCTTAATCGGCGGCGGCGTATTGACGGGCAAGTATCAAGCGAACGACGACCAGCCGACCCGCTTCAACCGCGAACAGATGCAAATTCAGGAACGAACGCAGGGAATCATCGCAGAAGTAGCGAAAATTGCTGAGGAAGTCGGGCATTCGACGGCGCAGGTGGCGATCAACTGGGTGCGGCAGCAGGATCAAGCGCTGATGCTCCCGATCCTTGGCGCGCGAACGGCGGCACAGCTTGAGGACAATCTCGCCGTCCTCGACTGGAATCTGAGTGCCGACCAACTCAAGCGACTCGATGACGCGAGCAAGATCGAACCGGATTTTCTGGCGCAGTGGAAGGGCAACCCCTACGTTTTCGGCGCAACCTTCGACCACATCGACAACCACCACAGCTAACTATTCTGCATAAAGATTTGCCTATAGGGGCAGGTTTGAAACCCGCCCCTACAAATTCGATCAAGGCGCGTATTCCGGCGCGAGGACGTCACTAATCTCGCTGAGCGGGATGCGGACGCTCTGCGTACCAGCCGCACCCGCTGCCACCTGATATTGATCGAAGTAGAAGACCATCGCGTCGCTGTCGAGCGCAAAGTGGCGGTAATTTTCCGGGTCTACACCCGTACCTTGCGTCAGCCAATCGGGGTCGATCATGTCCCCAATCTGGTCTTTGAGTGCCTGTTCGACCAGCGGATCGATCACGCTAAGGTAGTCACTGTCTGGCTGGAACACTTCATCGAGCGTGACAACCTCACCCGCCGCGAGGTCGAAGGTGAAGGTCTGATAACTGGATGTACCATGCGCGCCGCCCATATAGCCGTAAACCGAAAAGACGAGGCTGACGACGTCGTCGGAATACTGCATCTGTTCGGTGTTCACGTCGAGTTCGTACTGGCTAGAACCGGGGATGAAACCCTGTTCAAGTGCCGACAGGAAGTCATTCTTCGTTTGTTCGATGAACGGGTCAATCGTGTCCGCGACGAAGGCATTCTGCGCTAAATCGAGCGGGTATTGCACGCTAATTTTCATGTCCGCGCTCAAAATACACTGCCCGTCGGTCATGTTGCCGCCCTTTTGCAGGCAGGCTTCGTCTGGTGTCAGCGTCGCTTGCGAATCATCCTGAGCCGACGCGACTGAAATCCCCACGAACAGCAAAATGATCAGCAAAGTGAGTCGTTTAGACATATTTTATTGTCCTTTCAGATAAATCTACTCGTGTGAGTTTAACGCGCTGCGGCGTTATACTGCGCGACATTAACCCTACGCTAAACCGAGGAGTTCCCTATGCGCCTACGCGATCTCGGTATTGTTTCCGGTCGTCTGCCGACCGGCGCATACAACGCGATCACGGACGTAGACGGCGTGCGCGTCGGTCACGTCACGCTGATTGATGGTGAAGGCAAGCTGCGAGAAGGCGTCGGTCCTATCCGCACGGGCACGACCGCCATCGTGCCACACCATGATAGTCTATTCCGCCAAAAAGTTCCCGCCGGAGTCTGTTCGGTCAACGGCTTCGGCAAGGCGACGGGCTTTGAGCAAATCCGCACACGCGGCGTGATCGAGACGCCAATCCTGCTGACCAATACGCTCAATGTCGGGCGCGTCAGCGATGGATTGGTCGCCTACATGCTGCGCGAGAATGCCGACATCGGCTTGACCACCGGGACGGTTAATCCAGTCGTTGGCGAATGCAATGACGGCTTTCTCAATGACCTGCGCGGGCGTCACGTCCATCAGCAACACGTCTGGCAGGCGATTGACAGCGCTTCAGGCGGCGCGGTGGCAGAAGGCAGCGTCGGCGCGGGCACGGGAACATCCTGCTTTCAGTTCAAGGGCGGCATCGGCACGGCGTCACGACGAGCGGTTGATGAGCGCTTCACAGTGGGCGCACTGGTGCAGAGCAATTACGGCAGCCGCGCCGAAATGACGATCTACGGCGTGCCTGTGGGCGCTCATCTGCTCGAAACTTACATGCCGCAGCCGGGACCCGGCTCGATCATGATGGTGATCGCCACCGATGCGCCGCTTGACGCACGCCAGTTGAGCCGTCTCGCCATGCGCGCCGCTTACGCGCTCGGTCGCACGGGAACGGTCGGTCACGACGGCAGTGGCGATTTTGCGATTGCGTTCTCGACTGCCAACCGTTGGACGCACTACCCTGACGTCGCCGTCGAGCCGATCACGCGCTTCACCGAAAGCGAAGCCGCCATGAACCAATTGGTCCTCGCCACGGTCGAGTCTATCGAGGAAGCGATCTGGAACAGCGTAGTCGCCGCTGAAACGATGACCGGACGCGACGGCAATACGCTCTACGCTCTGCCTCACGATAAACTGCTGCATTGGTTTAGCCATTACGGGAGACTGCCGTGATCCTCGAATCTGCCGTGTTGAACGTCAAGCCGGAACAGCGTGAGGCTTTCGAAGCCGCTTTCGCCCAAGCCGCGCCGATCATCGCCTCGATGAAGGGCTGCATCCGTTACGAGCTGCACCACTGTCTCGAAGCGCCGAATCGCTATCTGCTGCTGGTCTGGTGGGAAGCGCTCGAAGATCACACGATTGGCTTTCGTGGGTCAGCGCAGTATCAAGAGTGGCGGGCGCTGCTCCATCACTTCTACGATCCATTCCCGACGGTCGAGCACTATCAGAAGGTTCTGCCGAACGGGTAATGCTCTGTGTTGTCCGTAGAGCGGGTTTAAAACCCGCCCCTACAGGTGGTTATTTCGGTGCGCCGGGCGACATCTGCATCGTACCGAGTTTGCGGCAGAGGTCACCGAGGGTCGCTTGTTCTTCCGGCGTAAGCACGCGCATTGCTTCGACAATCCCCGCAACGTGCAGCGGCAAGATTTGGCTGATCAAGTCGCGCCCCGCATCCGTCAGCGAGACGTGGATGTAGCGCTGATCCTGCGGGCTGCGCTCACGCCAAATCAAGCCAGCCTTCTCCAGATTGCGCAGCACAAGCGTCATATTGCCCGTGCTTTTCAACAGCTTTTGCGCCAGTTCCACCTGCGAGAGCGTGCCGAGGTGATAGAGTGCTTCCAGTACAGCGAATTGGCTCGCCGTTAAGTCGTAGTTCGAGAGATGAGCGGTAGTGCGGCTGAAGACGCTCTCGGACGCCCGCGTGAGTTTAATGTAGGCATCGAGCGCGGTCACGGCTTCAGCGCTGCCCTGATATTTGCTTCCCATAGAGTCCTTTTTTAGCGAATTTCTAATACGATTGTGATTGACAAATATATTGTATCATGTTAAATTATTTAATGTCAAATGATTTGATGTTGTACTAATGAGGAAGCTATGACCGAAAATATGCAGCTTCACGGACTGCACCACGTGACCGCTGTGACGGCTGATGCGCCCGGCAATCTCGATTTCTACACCCACGTTTTGGGTTTACGGCTGGTCAAGAAAAGCGTGAATCAAGACGACGTTTCTGCTTATCACCTGTTCTACGCCGATAAAGTCGGCAGCCCCGGCACCGACATGACCTTCTTCGACTGGGCGCAGATCAGCGACAACCAGCGCGGGACAGACAGCATCGTCAACACACTGTTCCGCGTCAACGGGCAAGTAGCGCTCGATTACTGGGTCGCGCGCTTTGACACGCAGGGTGTGATACACCAGCCGATCCAGACCTTCGCCGGACGCAGCATTCTGCGCTTCGAAGACCGCGAGGGTCAGCGCTTGACGCTGGTCGATGACGGCGGCGCAGATTTTCACGGCGAAGTCTGGGACGGCGCGGGCATCCCCGCCGAAATGGCGATTCGCGGCTTCTACAGTGTAATGCTCTCGGTACCGAATTTATCGCAGGTGGGCATCATCCTCACGCAAATTCTCGGCTTTGCCGAACTGGATCGCCAGCCGAACCCCGACAATGCGGCAGAAGAAATCGTGATCTTCGGCATGGAAGGCGGCGGCGCGGGCAAAGAAGTACAGGTCGTCATTCAGCCGAAGCTGTATCGCGCTGGATTGGGCAGCGGTGGCGTGCATCATGTCGCCTTCCGCGTCAGCGACGTGCAGGAACAGCAAGCATGGAATGACCGCCTGACCCGTTTCGGCTTAGGCACATCCGGCGAGGTGGATCGCTACTACTTCAAGTCGCTCTACTTCCGCATCTCGAACGGCATCCTATTCGAACTTGCCACCGATGGTCCCGGCTTCGCGACCGACGAAAGCGTCGAAACGTTGGGCGAACGTCTCGCGCTGCCCCCGTTCCTTGAGCCACAGCGCCAGCAGATTGAAGCGAACCTGAAGCCGCTGGAAACCGTGCCAGCGAAATAACCCGCGTGAAATTTAAAGCGGGCATCCCTTGCTTGGGGATGCCCGCTTTTTTATTGAGAGCGCGTGCAGCGTTAGCCGCAGTAGTCGCGCTCGAACTGGAATTCGTAGGTCTTGCCCGGTTCAAGGATTTCAGGTGCCATAAACTGAATCGTGTGACCGTCGCTGAGCGCGTAGATCGCGTTGCCGAGATCGTCCTGCGCGATCCTGGTTGATGCATATTTGGAGCGTTTCGCAGCCCTGTTTTAGTTCAACGGCTCAAAATAGGTGCTGTCCCACGTGCTGTCCACCGGATTAGGCGAACCCTTACCTGCCAGCACTTTAATCTTGTATTCCACGTAGCTGCAATCATTGACGTCCGCCTCGACCTGTGGGTTGAACACCATGAGATACAGCTTGCTATAGCGGCTGGAATCGATGCTGCCGCCGCGTCCTAGCGCAACCGCTTCGAGATCATGGTCAGTCAGTCCAACTGCCCACAACTGTAATTGACCATCATCACCGCTCAGTGACACGTCGTAGAGTCCCGACGGCGCAGCAAAATCGAAGTAGTTCGCGCCGAGTTCCTGGACACCCGATCCATTTGGCGTCCAACTGCCGACAGCAGTGATCGTGTCCTCAAGCCAAACCGTCGCGTCGAACAACGGCGCAAGTTGGTAATCGCGCGCGAGGTTCTTCAAGCGGTAGCGGACGGCTTCGTGCGGGACATCGGTATCAAACGTCGCCAACATGCGCCCCATACCATCAAAGCTGTCGTAATCAATCAAGCTATCCCAGAGCTGCCGCACGGCGTCCGCACCGAACTCGTCGGTCAAAAATGTCATGAACGTCCATTCGCCGTACATGACGTCGCCGTCATTGGCACTCGTGCCCAAGCACAGTTCCGGGTACTCAAACGCCAGCGCGATGTAACCTGTCGCATCCTGATCTTTGCCAGCGGCGACCGTCTCCATCCACACAGAAGTCGCCTCGCGCAGCCAATCGTCCGGTTCGAGCGCGTCGAAGCCATCCTGAATCGCATGATGAAATTCGTGCGCGGCAGTCGTCCGCATCAAGGTCGCCGCATCCTGTCCATCGGCGTATTCGACGTCGTGGAAGTCGTTATCGATCACGATGTAACTCGCCGCCGCGTAAGTTTCGAGCGCATCCGTGTTCGGGTTGTCGCCGACTACCGCTGCTGTCTGCATGTAACCGAGCGCTTCCTCACCCGCGCCGAGCAAGTCACTGATATACACGTCGTAAAGATCGTCGCCTCCCATCAAACCATCACCGGGCGGGATGGGCCAGCCCAACTGCACAATCTCGCGCTGCCACATATCTTCGAATGCCCGCGCGGTTGCGTCGAGAAAGGTCGGCGTCACGGCATCGACCCCGCTCAGGGTGTAATGGATGCGAAAGTGAGCGGTATCCTCGGTCAGTTCCGTGCCGCTTAACGTCACGTCGTATTTGAAAATGGTGACCATGCCAATGGTGACATCGAGATCATAGTGTCCGCTGGTCGTCTCGTCGTAGCGGCTCACCTCGACTTTATAAACGCCAGTCTCCGGCGCGATGTAGGTGATCTGTGAATCGTAGGTCAGCAGGTCGGCATCGTCATTTTCCGCGACGATACGTCCAGCGGGATCGTAGAGCTTAAGCACGGTGTCGAGGTTATCATCTTCCTGCGCCGTCGTCGTAATCAAGATGGCGTCTCCGGTTTTCAGCGTCACCGGATACGTCTGCTGATCGCTGCTGTCGTCCAATATTCCATTGTAGCTGAGCGCGTCCTGAGCATGGGCGGACGTGCCGATCAAAGCGAGGAAAACCAGAAGAATTAGAGCACATTTTCGCATCAAGTTTCATTCTCAATAAGCGTCTAGGCGCGGGTCGTCTCCCCATTATAGGAGAATCGCTGCTGCCTGTCAGCGGGGGATAAAACTGCGGTAAAGTAGCATGAGCAGTTGACAGGACTGGACGGGCGTTGATCGACAGCGCGGCGCTGACCTTCGCCATCGGGCGCTTGGTCAGCGTGACCGTCGCGGGATAGCGCATTCGCGGCGAGGCTTTGCGCGCCACCCGGCTTTATGGTTTAATGCGTGCCACTCTGTTTATGCTGGCGTTATGCCAACCATCACGGGATTAGCCCATGCGCCGCTTGATCGTCCTGATCGCCCTCCTGTTCGCCGCCTGTACCGCGCCGCCGACGCCCATTCCCACGCCGTCCGTGCGCGCGCTGGTCAGCGGGCAAGCACAGGGGGACATCCTCAGCGCGCCAGATACGAGCCGCGCGTGGCAGTTCATAGGCGAGCAAGGCGAACCGATCCACCTCAAGCTCGACGTAAAGGATGACGCGCAGCACTCGGCGCAAATCACGCTGATTTTACAGGACATAGCAGGAAATCCTCTGGCACAGGGCAGCGACCTGCGGCTAACGCTCCCCGCCGATGGGACGTATCTCGCGCTCGTACGCTACGGCGGTACTGAACCCGTATCCTACAGCATCGCCCTCGCCACCAACGAAAGAGCCGTTTCGCCCACGCCTAGTTTGACGCCGACGCCGACCATCACATACACGCCAACGCTGACCTTGACGCCCACCTCCACCTTTACGGCGACCTTTACGCCATCGCCGACGTTTACCGCGACGCCGATCTATGCGCCCTACGGCACGCTGAGCGGACGGCTCAAAC
>JBBSNT010000009.1:0-32914 GCA_038260485.1 Aggregatilineales bacterium
GCATTCGTGAGGCATCGTTCAACATCACGTCGGGGTTTGAGGGTGGCGGCTATGACACGTATCAAAACTATGATACCGGGATTGTTTCGTATGGGCGCTTCGGCTTCACGCTAGCGGCGGGTAGCCTGTTTTCGGTGCTCGACCTGTACCTGAAAACGGCGACTAGTCCGGTTGCGAACCAACTGCGCGATCTTTACCTCCAGCGCGTGCACACGCGCGATGATACCCTGCGCGACGACGTGATTTTCCGCGATTACCTCAAATTTGCTGCCGCTGAGCCGATTATGCAAGCGGCGCAGGATGCGATTGCGACCGACTTGTACTGGAGTCTTGTTCAAGACCTGAGCATTAAGCCGCGTGGAATTAGCGGCCCGGCGGCGCAAGGGTTCCTATTCGATACCGCGATCAATCACGGGGCGCGGCACGATATGATCGGCTTGGCGGAGCAGTTCTTCGGCGTCCCACCGAAATCGAAGCTGGGGCAAAACGGCATCAGCGAGGAGCAGTTGATCACGAAGGTGGCTGAAATTCGCCGTGACCGTCTGTACAAGATCGCTGACGCGCAGAATTTGCCGGGGTTGAAGCCGCGCGGCGATTTCTGGGTCAAAATCACGGGATTGGGCGATTGGGATTTGGTGGGCGACCTCGATGGCTTTGTGACTATCAAGGCGGGGCGCAAAATTCAGGTGCGCAACCCGTAATGCCGGAACAAAGATTGAGTTTGCGCGCGCTGAACCGGGCGACGCTGGAACGTCAACTGCTGCTGGAACGGTCGGCGCTGTCTGTTCCGGCGGCGATTGAGCGGCTGGTCGGCATGCAGGCGCAGCAGGCGCGCCCGCCGTTCGTGGGCTTATGGACGCGGCTGAAGGATTTCCAAAAGCACGATCTGGCTGATCGGCTTGCTGACCACACGGTGATCAAGGCGACGGCGATGCGGGCAACGCTGCATCTCCTCAGCGCGGATGATTTCGCGTGGCTGCGGGCGACGCTTGAACCGGCACTGGCAGGGGCGCGAGACACCATCGTCAAAGGGCGCGGTGGCGATTTTGAGATCGCTGATGCGCTCGCGGCGGCACGTCCGTTTCTGGCTGAACAGCCGCGCACGTTCGCGGAGATCACGGCAATGTTCGAGGAATTGATGCCGGATGTGGACAGCGGTTCGCTGCGCTATACGGTGCGGACAACGCTGCCGCTGGTGCAAGTTTCTGACGAGAGCATGTGGAGCTACCCCGGTAATCCCAAGTTCGCGCTGGCGGAGTCGTGGCTCGATCAACCGCTGGACGCGGAGGCGGATTTCCGCCGATTGGTGTGGCGCTATCTGGCGGCGTTCGGTCCGGCGAGCGTCAACGACATTCAGACGTGGTCGGCTTTAGGTAAGCTCAAAGGCGACGTCGAGACGCTCAAGCCTGACCTGCAAATCTACCACGACGAAAAAGGGCACGAGCTGCTCGATCTGCCTGACAAACCGTTGCCGTCAGAAGATATACCTGCGCCGGTGCGGTTTCTGCCGGAGTACGATAACCTGTTGCTGTCGCATAAAGATCGGCGGCGGGTGGTGGCGGACGAATTCCGCAAGCAAGTGTACCTGCCGGGGCTGCGAGTGGCGGCGACGATCCTCGTGGATGGATTTGTGCGCGGGGCATGGACGTTCGAGAAGAAGAAGGGCGTCGCTACGCTGCTGATCACGCCGTTCGCGCCGCTGACCGCGCAGGAACAGGCGGCGCTGAGCGATGAAGGCGAAGGGCTGATCCGTTTTGTCGAGCCGGATGCCAAAAGCTATGCGGTGGTGTTTGGGGCGTGATGCGGAATCTGCAGGCGGTTTAAACCGCCTGCACAGACAATACGCGCCCCATTTGAGGATGGGTTGATGTTCTAGTGGGGCGGCTCACTCACTCGGTCAAACGCAAAGCGGGCGAGACGTTCCTCGCCCGCTTTGCATTCATTGTATAAAGCGATAGCCGCCTATGGGCGGTTATTTTGATCCGAGCGAGTAGCCCGTCGTCGCGGCGACGAAATTCATAACCGCCTCGTAGGCTTGTGGATCGGTCAGGTGCATGATCGAGTGGATCGCGCCGTCGGCGTGAACCTCGATGAATGACTCGTCGTTGGCGGCGACATGGCGGAAATGGGTCGCGCGGTCAATGTCGAAAATTTCGGTAGCATTCTCGTTATTCTGGAACTTGATCCACGTTGCCATGCTTGCTAACTCCTCTTTCGGATGAAATGGGGTTCGAGTAAGGGTGTGCTACTTCGATTGCCGCGGCGAAAAGAGTGATGCAATGGCATCTATGAGCCAGTGAATCGGGTCGCGCGGGCGTGAGGCTTCGGCTTCGTCCGGCTGATTTTCGAGTGCGGCTTCTTCGGCGCGGATACGGTCGCGCATCTGGCGCATGGTCAAGACCCGAGCCTCGGGCTGATCGTCTTCTGGTTCGGCGGCAGGTTCGACTGCGCGCAGGTGCTGAGGCGGGCGCATCTGACGGAGCGACATGCCCGATAGCGAGTCGGCTTCGTCCACTTCATCACCTGATGTGACGGGCGACTGCGGACGCGCACGCAGACTCATTTCGTCTATCTGCTGATTGCGCAGCGACATGGACGGATCAGGCGTTGGCGCTTCCGGCTCGTAACCCGCGATGACTCCGGTCTGGCGGTTGGTCGCGCGGCTGTGAAAAGCAGGACGGTCGGTCGTGAAGAATGCCGCCACGTCGATTTTGGCGTGCTGTTCCAACTGCGCTAAGACGTCGCCATTGGTGCCGAAGGCGAAAAACGGCGCGAGTGTGAAACGCCGATCCGCCAAGATATTGAGCAGCAAGCTGCGCCCCTTTTTGCTGAAAGGCAGCAGCAGACGATCCTGATCGCGGCGATCCAGAAACTCGGCGACGAACGCTTCAGTCGGCTTGCGGGGTGTGCTGCCGCGCCATTCGAGATCGTGCGACGGCTGGTTGGGCTGCGATTCGATGTCATCGATACTGGCGCTGACATTGAGCAGCGTGGTTTGATCAGCGACGAAGGTGGACAGTGCTGACGCGAACGCCGTTGCATCGCTTTGCGAGACAGCGATGCCCTCGATCACCCCGATGGCGCGTCCGGCGTGCTGGCGACCGCTGTTGTAATGGCGCAGCAGCAGCAGATAGTCGCCGAGCGGGAAGCAGTAGAGGCTCGGAAACTGTGCTGTGAGGCGCGAAATATCCGTGACGTAGTTGAAGATGCCGCCAATAGCGCTGACCTGTTTGTTGGTCAGCGACGTGGGGCGGACGAATGCCGTGAAATCTTGGCGCTGGTTGCGCGTAAAGAGAAATTGCTCGTAATGCACGTTGCGCTCCTTTGCTAAACGAGCAGCGGGCGCATCTTCTTGTTGGCAGTTTTCGTGACCGTCCGGATTTTAGGTTCCATTTCCTTGAGACGCGCGGCGGTTTCCTTACGTTCCTCTTGCAACTGCTTGATCGTCCGTCCGCGCAGGATGCGCGAGAGGACGTTGCTATCGAGCCGCGAGAGCCGCTGCTCAAGATCGCCGATTTCTTCTTCGAGCGTGAGGGCGTTACGGTCGAGTTCGTTGCCGATGGCGTAGAGGAAGGGATACTGGATGTTCTCCGGCTCTGGTGAGCCGATCAGCCGGAAGCTGGCGAGATCGTAGCCTTCGCCCTCGGTAGCGACAGCGGCGTTGCCTTCACCGACAATCGAGACGGCGAGCATCGCCGACGGATAGAGCCAAGGACGCAAACTGCTGACCTTCGCGCGTTCTTCGCGGACGAAATCGTGAATGCCGTGAAAGACCTGCCGCGCTTTGGCGTAGAGTTTCTCATAGTCATTGGCTTTGTACTCGTCGGGCAGCGCGTCGGCTTTAGTCAAGACGATGGCGATACTGATGCCGTTGTTCAAGCCTTCTTCGCCTTCTTCGGCGGGCTTGAATTTATAGCTGTTGAGCAGGTGGAAGATCAGCGGGGCGGATGTGAGCATTCGCGCTTCGATCAACGGGCGAGTGGCGATGGTGTAGGCGTCCGCGACGACGATCACGGCGTTGCTCTCCTGAATGTCGGCATGAAGCTGTGCTGCCGCGTCGGATTCATCGGTCGGCTGGTTGATCGCACCGCCCTGATAATCGACCCACAGGAAGTCAGTGATGAACTGATCCTGAAAGTAGAGCTTGAAGCGGTCTTCGCGACGACCCATCGTCGGCGCGGGCCACTGCTTGACCATGACGAAGTCGCTCCACGGTTTCATGTACTTCGTGGTCGTGTCAACGTCTTCATCTTCGATGCGGAAGCCGTCGATCCCTTCGACCATCAGGTAGAGCAGTCCCAGCGTGTATGTGGTTTTTCCCTGACCTGTGCCGCCGAACAGCGTAACCTTAAGGGACATTGTGATTTCCTCTTCTGCAAAGTGTTGGTTAGAGCAAATGTAAGCCTAGTGTAACGGCTGTTTTGAGCGTGTCAACGCGCGTTAGGTGATTGTTAATGTTCTTTGACGCAGATCGTCGATAGTCATTGTGGTATCGGTTTTGGGTTTCAGCGCAAGGCAAAAACACTGAAACTCTGGGGTATTGAACCACAGAAGACACAAAGGACACGGAGTGATGCGAGCACGGCATGCCCCCGCCGATTCGGCTTAACGATTCAGTCGTACTTGGTATTGAGAGTCGGGGCGTACTTGCTGACCGCCTCCTCGCCGAGCTTGCTGACCAGTTTCTCGCGCAGCTTGGGCGTTTCTTCCGCCCATTTCGCATTGATTTGCTCTTTGCTCGCCGTGCCGCCGACTCCGGCGTTGGCGTTCATGCCTTGCATGATGCCGGGAGCGCGGGTGATCACCCGCTGTACCTGCGCCTCAGCACAGACAGGGCAAGCGGGTGCGAGATCGTTGAAGCCGTGCCGCGCTTCGAACTCGTGTCCGTTGGCGCATTTATAATCATACAGAGGCATGAGTGTTTACCCTTCAATCAGCCTATTTGTGATTCTACTCTAAATCGCCAAGTCGCTGTGCAACGAAAAGTTGCCTACGCCAAGAAAGGATCGATTGAGAAAACTTGGCGTCTTGGCGGTTCACATTTTTTACTCCAGCCGGATGCGCGGGTTGAGCAGGGCGTAAACGATGTCGGCAGCGAGATTCGCCAGCGCAAAGAAGAAGATGATGACCATGACAACTGCCTGCATTAGCGGGATGTCCTTGCGCTCGACGGCGGTGGTCATGAGGCTGCCGACGCCGGGATAGCTGAAGACGTTCTCGATGACGATCAAGCCGCCGATTAACCAGCCGAACGAGAGCGCGATCACGGTGATGGTCGGCAGCAGGGCGTTGCGCAAAACGTGCTTGAGGATGACCTGTCGTTCTGGCAAACCCTTCAAGATGGCGGTGCGGACGTAGAGCTTCTTCAGCTCGTCAATGACTCCGGCGCGGGTCATGCGGACGATGTACGCCATCAGCACAAAAGTCGCCGTAATGGCGGGCAGGATGAGATAGCGCAGCCAGTCGCCAAAATCTGTGCCGGGGGCGACGTTGGAACTGGCGGGAAACCAGCCTAAACCGAGCGCAAAGACGTTGATGAGCACCAAGCCGGTGACGAACTCTGGCAAGCCGACGACTGAAAGCGTCAGCACCGAGATCAGGCTATCGACCCACTTATTCTCGTTTAAGCCCGCCAAGACGCCCAGCAGAATCGAGAGCGGTATGCTGATCAGCAGTGTCAATCCGGCGAGACGAAGCGAATTGCCCAGTCGATCCAGCACGAGCGGGCGAATCGGCGCGCGTCCGCCTGTGAAGGATGTACCCCAGTCACCCGTAATGAAGCCGGTCAGCCAGTTGACGTACTGGGTCGGGACGGGTTCATTCAAGCCGAGTTCTTCGCGCAGGTTGGCGAGGGCTTCGGGGCGGGCATCGCGCCCGAGGATCAAGCGGGCGACGTCGCCGGGAAGGAGTTGCGTCAGCCCGAAGATGACGACCGACGTCAGCAGGAGCGTGATGATGAGCAAGATGAAGCGGCGGACCAGATAGCGCAGCATCAGCGATCCTTCTCAGCGGGTTGTTTGCTTTGGAGTTCGAACAGTTCAGCGACAGGGATGTGACAGCGGATATAGTGTCCGTCACCCGCATCGCGGACGGGCGGATTCCTCTGTTCGCAGATCGCGCCGATTTTGCGTGGGCAGCGGGTGTGAAAACGGCAGCCGTTGGGAATGTCGCGGGCGCTGGGGATGTCACCGTCAAGACGGATGCGCCCCTGCTTGACGGTTGGGTCAGGGATAGGGATGGCAGAGAGCAGGGCTTCGGTGTAGGGGTGCGATGGCGAACTGTAAACCTGTTCCGACGTGCCTTCCTCGACAATTTCACCGAGATACATCACGGCGATCCAGTCGGCAAGGTAGCTGACGACGTCAAGGTCGTGCGATATCAGAATGTACGATGCGCCTTCACGGGCGCGCAAGTCCTTCAACAAGTTGAGGATGACCGACTGCACCGACACATCCAGCGACGAGGTTGGCTCGTCCGCGACAATCAGCGCGGGGTTGGTGGCAAAGGCACGGGCGATGGCGACACGCTGTTTTTCGCCGCCGCTCAATTCGGATGGGTAGCGGGTGGCGTAGCGGGCGGTCAGGCGGACGGCGGCGAGCAGTTCCATGACGCGGGCGTCGATCTGCGCCTTGTCAGCGGATTGATCTTTGGGCTTGAGGCGCTGAATGGTGCGCGCGATTTGCTGACCGATGGTCATGTAGGGGTTGAGCGCGTCGTTAGGGTTCTGAAAGACCATTTGCAAATCGCGGAGCGAATCCCGCGAGCGCTGGCGCAGATCGAGCTTGAGTGGCAGGTCGAGCAGTTCAAGGCTGCCGCTGTCCGCCGTCTCTAAGCCGACGATCAAGCGGGCGAGGGTGGTTTTGCCGCTGCCGCTTTCACCGACCAAGCCGAGCGTCGAGCGCGTGCGCACACGTAAGGAAACATCGTCTACGGCGCGGACGACTTCTGGCTCGTGCATGGTGAGGCGATCCATCAGTGAGGCTTCGCCGAAATACTTGAACAGCTTGTCCCCTTTGAGGACGTAGCCTTCGCGCGGTGGGGCGCTGGTGACGGCTTCTTTGGGTGCGGTGTCGATGACGAGCGAACCGTCGGCGATTTCGCGCCAGCGGTGGCACTTGATCAGGCGACCCTCACCGGCATCTTCTAGCGGCGGCTTGACCTCGCGGCAGAGGTCGAGCGCGACCGGACAGCGCGGCGCAAAGACGCAGGCGTGCGGGCGTTCCGCCAGTGAAGGGGCGACGCCTTCAATCGTCGGCAGACGAGTTTCGACGCCTTCAGTCGGGCGCGGCAAGCTCGCCAGCAGGCTGATGGTGTAGGGATGCAACGGGCGCTTGTAGAGGTCGATGACGTCCGCGCTTGCCATGATCTCGCCGCCGTAGAGGACGGTCACGCGGTCGCACAATTGGGCGACCAAGCCCAGATCGTGCGAGACGTAGAGCGCCGCCGCTTGATTATCGCGGATCAAGTCGCGGAATAGATCGACAATCACCGCTTGCGTGGTTACATCGAGGGCGGTGGTCGGCTCGTCGAGGATCAGCAGGCGCGGTTCGGTGCTCAATGCCATCGCAATGGTGACGCGCTGCTGCATGCCGCCGCTGAGTTGATGCGGGTAGCGTTTGGCGACGACGTCGGGATCAGCGATTTTGACGCGGCGCAGCATCTCGACGGCGCGCGACCATGACTCCGAACGCGACAAACCTTGATGCAGGCGCGTGATCTCGGCGATCTGATCACCAACATTGTAGGACGGGTTGAGCGACGCCAGCGCATCCTGCGGGACGAGGCTGATCTGCCGCCCCCAGATATTGCGCATCTCGGCGGTCGATTTAGTCAACAGGTCGTCACCATCGAGCAGGATGCGCCCGCTGCTGACACGCTGGTTGGGCGCGAGGTAGTTCATCAGCGTGAGGGCGAGGGTCGATTTGCCGCTGCCGCTCTCGCCGACTAAGCCGTGAATCTCCAGCGGATCGATGGTCAGCGAGACGTCGTTGATGACGCTGAGCCAATGCTTGTCGAGGCGATAGTCGATGTTCAGGCTTTCGGCGCGGATGACGGGTTCAGGCATCAGACCACCTCATCCGGCTACCTACGGTAGCTATTCCTCTCCCTAAGAGAGGGGAAACAAGCACGCTGTAGGTTGTGACGACAACGGCATGTTGCGGGTAGGGGCAGGTTTCAAAGCTGCCCCTACAACGGGGTTTCTCATCAACCGTGCCGATTTTGACGACGGAAACTAGAGGGAAATTCATTCGAGCTGCCCTTCGTAGCGGAAGATTCGGCGCAGCCCGTCCGAGAGCAGATTGACGCCGATGATCAAGATGGCGATGGCGGCGGCGGGTGCCCACAATGCCCAAGGAGTCTGCGAGAACGAGTCGCGGGCTTCGTTGACCATGCGTCCCCAGTCCGGTGATGGCGGTTGGACGCCCAAGCCGAGAAAGCCGAGCGAGGCGGTCAGGAAGATGGCATACGAGAAGCGGAGCGCGCCTTCGACCGCAAGGGCGGGCAGGACACCGGGCAAAATCTCGCGGAACATGATGTAAAAGGTCGATTCGCCGCGCAGTTTCGCCGCCTCGATGAAGCCGTAGGAACGGATGCTGAGCGTCGCGCTGCGGACGACGCGGGCGACAATTGGCGTATAGAGGACGACGATCACGATCACGATGCCCGCTTGCGATGGGCCAATCGTGCCGAGCATGACCAACGCCAAGACGAGTGCTGGAATTGCTAAGAGCGCGTCCATTGCGCGCGAGATCAGTTCGTCAATCCAGCCGCCGTAATAGCCTGTGAACAAGCCGATGCACGTCCCGAAGATCACGCAGAGGGCGGTCGTTAGGACGGGTAAGCCGATGATGTCACGCGCGCCCCAGAGCACGCGGCTAAAGACGTCGCGCCCCAAACGATCTGCGCCGAAGATGTATTCGGCGGAGGGCGCGTGACGAGCAGCGCCGCTGATCACTTTGTCGTAGCGGTAGGGTGCGAGCATCGGTCCGAAGATTGCCATCAAGATAAAGACGATGACGATCAACAGTCCTAGCAGCGAAATCGGGCGGCGCGCCAACTGCTTAAGAATGTCTGCCAGCGAGCGCAAAGCGCGGGTCGGCGCGGGGTTGAGAGTGGGACGTGTTGCGTCAGTTTCGATTGAAGTCATTGGATTAGCGTAGGGGCGGGTTTCAAACCCGCCCCTACAAAGATGTTTAGCTGCTGAGCGACACGGTGCGGAAGTCGGTCAAGCCGGGGAATGGAGCCATCTCCAGCCCTTCGACGTTGGTGCTGGTCGCACCGAAGAGCGGCGCGAAGTAGGGGACGATGATCGGGCCGCGTTCGCGGAAAATCTCGCTGACCTGCGCGTAGATGCCCTTGCGCGTGGCTTCGTCCGCCGTTGCGCTTGCCTGAGCGACGAGGTCTTCTAGGTCAGGATCGCTGAAGCGTGTCTCATTGTAGCCGGTGGCGATGCCCGATTCGACGTATGCTTCCTTGAGCAGAAGTTGCGGCGACGGACGCGCGCCCCATCCGGTGATGCCCAATTGAACATCGAAGTAGTTGTCCGGATTGCTGACGTCGTAATAGTAGCCTTCTTCGCGGATTTGGATGTCCACGTTGATGCAGCCTGTTTCGCCCCACTGCTGCTGAAGCAGCGCCGCGAGGTCAGGATACTCAAAGGCGTTGGGCGCATAGAGCGTCGCTTCGAGCGGGTTCATTCCGGCGTCGGTCAAAAGCTGGCAAGCCTGCGCGGGATCGTAGGGCTGGTTTTCGATTGAACCGTCGTAGAAGGCGGAGAAAACCGGCGCAATCGGGTCATTGTTGCCGACCGCGCCGCGCCCTTGTAGCAGGACATCGTTGAGTTCGTCGCGGTTGGTCGCGTACTTGAGCGCTTCCATCACGCGCGGGTCTTCACCAATCGATCCGGCGTCGGTGCGGACGCGGATGACCGCGTGCTGGCTGGTCGATTCCTGGATCAAGCTGACGCCATCAACGCCGTCGATACGATCAACCTGCGTGCTGGGCACTTTGAAGATGAAGTCCAACTGACCACTGAGCAGCGCATCGACCTGTGCGACCGCGTCGTCGATGTAGACGAATTCCAGACCCGCGAGAGTGGGTTCGCCAGATTTCCAGTAGTTCGGGTTGGCGGTCAAGACGGTGCGCGAGCCGGTGTCGAGGCTGTCGATCATGAACGGACCCGTGCCGTTGAAATTGACGTAGGGATCATCGCCATCGACGATCACGTTCGGCTGATCCTGCCCATCAGGGACGATCAATGCCTGACGTGCGCCGACCCCATAGAGGAAGTCCGCGTTGACGGTGGGGACGGTGAAGACGACGGTGCTGTCGTCCGGCGCGGAGACTTCGAAATCGCTGCCGAGCAGGTTGAGCGCGGGCGATCCGACGGTCTTGAGGCGTTCGAACGTCCAGACCACATCTGCCGAGGTGAAGGCTTTGCCATCATGGAAGGTGACGCCATCGGCGAGGGTGAAGGTGTAGGTCAAGCCGTCGTCGCTGACCGTCCAGTCGGTGGCGAGGTTCGCTCCGATAGACGAATCGGGCAGGACTTCAACCAGATAATCGTAAATGGCGCGGTTGAGCGCGGTTTCAGGGTCGTTGGTGTGCAGAGCGGGGTCGAGCACGACTGGCGCGTTCATGCCGACGCGCAGCGTGCCGCTCATATCCTGACCACTGACAGCGACCACTGCCAAGAGTAAAAGTGCGATTGTTACTAAAAATGCAATGCTGCGAAATGTTTTCTGCGGGTGACGTGACGTCATGCTTCCCTCCAAGTTCGATCAAAATAAATGAGGCTGTGCCCGGCGCAAACTCAAGTCACACTTCGAGGGCGCGACGTGACTTGCGCGGTGCAGGTGGGTCAGTGTTCTGCATCATCAGACGCGGGTGATGCAGACAATTTTACCCCCGTCAATGCGATCTCGTCGATTTGCTACGGGATCGAGGATGAGGCGTGTCAATGACTGGCTGGTTGGAGTATCGCCTTTCTGTCAAGCAGTATAACATCTTTGCTCTACGCTCATAAATTTTCTTCAGTGATCCTCATGCGGCAAGACGCACAGGTGGTCACATGAATCAAATGCACGCCTGTGCCGAAAGTGTGAAGAAATAGAGCGTGGCGTTTAGAAAGCGGGATGGACTTGATCCAAAATGGCGTTGCTGAGTTGGGCGGACGTGTACTGCTGGAGCAGGGCGGTCAGGTCGGTGATGGCGGCTTCGACGTCGACACGACCGCCTTTGTGATGGGCTTCGACGGTGATCAGGATGTCGGTCGTGTCTTCGCGGGCGGCGCTCTGATCGCTCTGTCGCCAGCACCAACGGCGCGCGAAAACGAGATCAGTCTCGTCCGCGAAAATGACTTCGCCTACATTGGGGTGGGTGATCTCGGTCTGCCCTAAATTCGCGAAGCGTTCATCCCCGTCCGCGAACTGGACGGTGATCGCGCCGGTTGCCGAGCGTAGATCGACGATGGCGACGGGCAGGGCGTAACGGATGCTGACGAGGTTGCCCATATCGACCAAGAAATTGATGCTCGGAATGCCGCCCTGTTTGGTCAGGCGGCGTAGGAGTGCTTCACAGGCGCTGCGAGTCTGGGTTGGGTCTGTGCCGAAGCTGCGGAAAGCCGCCCGCCACGCCGCCAGCGAGTCGATCTGGCTGAGGGGCGTATCGCCTATGCGGGCGATCACGGCTTGCTGCTCGGCTTTGTAGCTGGCGAGCAGCGCGGGCAGAGTCGCGCCGTTGGCGACGCCGTGCGCGACAATCACTCCGCCGGTGAGATCGGGGTAGCGGGCGAGAATGTCCCCATTATATTGAAAGGTGGTCATCGACGTGACATCCCGTTCTCGGAAATGATCCCGACCACGATGAGGACGACGATGCCGCCGCAGCAGAGCAAGGTGATATTTCTGCCTAGCTCTGACGTAAAGAAGGCGAACAGACCGATCACGATCATGACGGTGAGGATGATCCAGAAGATTGTCCGTGTCGAGCGTGATAGATTGTTGTAGCGATCCCGTGAAGAGCGCATCGAACCATCCGCTTTCTGACTGGCATTCGATAGTAAGACGTAGCTTACTGCGTGGGGGTGGGGGCGTCAACTCATCGTGAGAAATATTATGGTGAAATGCATAAAAAAACTGAAAATCTAGTCCGAAAATTTGGGGGCTAAGTTTGTGCATACCCTTTCTGGACAAAGCCAACTTTTCGGCTATACTTGTCGTGTTATCATTTGTATAACGAGCCGATCACGTTGTAATATGTCAGTATTCGGACGACAAAAGTCGTCCTATTATTTCCTATGTAAAACCCAATACGCCCCGCACGGTACGAATGGCTACCCGCGTGGCGTTGTTCGTCCCCACAGCCACTCTCCGCCGAGCCTGTCGTTCCGATTTAAGGATCAAATGCCCTTATCGACGCTCTCAAAGCGCTGTTTTGTGTGGACGCATACTAGAAGGAGAACCAATGTCAATTGATATTCGCCGGATGCTCATTGGGCAGCCTATAGCGACCAGCGAGGCGATTCATCAACGTTTGACGAAAGCCAAAGCGCTCGCCGTGTTTTCGTCGGATGCGCTTTCCTCGACCGCTTACGCGACCGAAGCGATTCTGCTCGTCTTGATCGCTGCTGGGACGGGTGCGCTCGGCATCTCGATGTGGATTTCCATCGGGATTTCTGCGCTGTTGATTATCGTCGCCTTTTCCTACTATCAGACCATCCATGCGTATCCCAACGGCGGCGGCGCATATATCGTTGCCAAAGATAATTTGGGGACGGGCGCAGGTCTGACAGCGGCATCTTCGCTGCTGATCGACTATATCCTGACGGTTGCCGTGAGTGTATCGGCGGGTGTCGCGGCGCTCACGTCGGCATTCCCCGGTCTTGAGCCAGTCCGTGTTGAAATCGCGTTGGTGATCGTCGTCTTTATCACGATTATGAACCTGCGCGGCGTCAAGGAAAGCGGTACGTTCTTCGCCATTCCAACTTATGCGTTCGTGATCGGTATTTTCGTCTTGATTGCCGTCGGGCTGGTCAAGGCGTTGACGGGTGGTATTCCGACTGTTACGCCTGAAGCGGTGGAATCGCTGCGCGGTTCCACCGAGGCTGCTGGCAGTTTGACGCTCTTTCTCGTCCTGCGCGCCTTCGCTGGCGGCTGTACGGCGCTGACGGGCGTCGAGGCGATCTCGAACGGTATCCCCGCCTTTAAGCCGCCGGAGAGCGACAACGCAGGTAAGACGCTGATCATCATGGTGACCGTCCTGTGTTCGATGTTTCTGGGAATCACCTTTTTGGCGAACACCTTCCCGATTGCCGTGAGCGGCGATCTTGAAACCTCGACGGTTTTGTCGCAGTTGGCGCGTGAAATCTTCGGGAATGGCACGATCCTGTTCTACTACCTGCAATTCGCGACTCTGTTCATTCTGTCGCTGGCAGCGAACACCGCTTTCGCGGACTTCCCGCGCCTTGCGTCGTTGATTGCCGCTGACCGTTTCCTGCCGCGCCAGTTGACTAATCTGGGTGACCGGCTGGTCTTCAGCAACGGTATTATCCTGCTGTCGGTGGTCGCTGGTATCCTGATCGTCCTGTTTGACGCGCGCGAACATAACCTGCTGCCGCTGTATGCGGTCGGCGTGTTTTTGAGCTTCACGCTTTCGCAAAGTGGTATGGTGGTTCACTGGCTGAAGGAACGGCACAAGCCGAATTTCAAGCCCAGCTTCAACTGGCGCTTCCGCATGTTCATGAACGGCTTCGGCGCGGTTTGCACCTTCATAGTGCTGTGGATTTTGCTAATTACCAAGTTTGTCGAGGGTGCGTGGCTTGTTGCTGTCGCGATCCCTGTGGTGATTTTTGGGTTCACCCGTGTTCACAAGCATTACAAAAACGTGGCTGCTTCGCTGACGCTGGACGGTATCGAGCCGTATGCGCTTAGCCCGCAGAGCTATCCGAGCCGCAACCAATACCCGGTGGTGGTGCTGCTCAACAGCCTGAACCGCTCGTCGCTGCAAGCGATTGAGTTCGCTATCCGCATGTCGGATAACGTGCGGGTGTGCAGTATCGAGGTTGAGGCGCCGTCGACCGAAGCGCTGAAGAAGCGCTGGAAGCAGTGGCAGATCGCTATTCCGCTCGACATCGTTGAGTCGGAGTACCGCGAGATTGGTCGCCCGTTGATCCGTTACCTGCACCAGATTGATGAGTCGAACACGGATAACGTGCCGACAATTGTCGTGCTGCCGGAATTCGTGGTGTCAAGCTGGTGGGAAAAGCTGCTGCACAATCAGTCGAGCCTGGCAATTCGCGCGGCGCTCTATCAAGACCAGATCACGCGCGGTCGTGGTCGTCCGGTGCTGAACGTGCCATATCGGATTGGCGAAGCGCTGTACGAACCGGGTTTGGTCAAAGCCAGCAAAGAACCGGTCGTTTACAACGAAGAAACACACGAACTGCCCGAAGTCGACTAGCTCGATATGGGCTTCACGAGCTAGATCAGCGGGGGTTTACCCTGTTGGTCTAGCGTCATCTATGATGCATAAAAACCTCTGGACACAATCCCCTTGCATTTGCCATTCACCGTACTACATTCAATTCTTCTTTGATGACTGGGACGCGCACATGCTGGTGCGCGATGACAGGTGCATCCTGACGCAATGTCATCGTCGGCAAAGAGCAGGCGTAAAGTCGTGAGTTAGGAATCTAGAGGACGGGTAAACCAGTCATTTCGTTTGCTGCTAATAGACGGGCAGCGTGACGTAAAAGGTCGTGCCTTCACCGAGGCTGCTCTCTAAGCCGATTTGCCCGCGATGAGCGTCGATCAAGCGCTTGACGATGGCAAGCCCTAAGCCCGTGCCCTCGATGTCCTCGGTTTCGGCGCGACGTACGCGGTAAAAGCGGTCGAAGATATGCGCTTGATCCTCTGGGCTGATGCCCATGCCGTTATCCTTGACGATGAAGTGCAAATTGTGATCCAAGTATTCGACGGAGATGCGGACGCTTCCGCGAGGTGGCGTGTATTTCACGGCGTTGCCGACGAGATTGCTAAAAATCTGTCGCAGGCGTTCAGGGTCGCCCGCAATCTGGGGCAGGTTGGCGGCGAAGTCGGTTTCGATGTGCATGGTCTTGCTCTGGGCAATCGGGGCAATCCATTCGATGCAGTCGTTGATCAACTGATCGACGGCGACGGGCTGAATTTCTAAGCCGATGCCCGATTCGATTTTAGCGAGATCGAGCACGTCGTCGATCAAGCGGCGCATGTGTTCAATCGACTGCTCGATGCGCCCGGTGAAGTCGTCGCCACGCTCATCAAGCAGTTGGGTCATTTGCAGCAGTTGCAGATTGCCGCTCATGATGCTCAAGGGTTGTTTGAGGTCGTGCGAGACGGTGGCGACCAATTCACGCTTGAGTTCGTCGGTCTGCTTGAGCGGGGTAATGTTTTGCATGACGATGATCCAGCCGATGTCCGTATGCGGCGAAAATTCAGCGTAGTAGGTGCGCTGATCGAGAATTTTCACCTCCTCCGCGACGATTTGACCGGAGCGTTTGATGCGCTGAAAGACTTGCAGCAGCGGAGTATCTGCGAGCGCCTCGGCAAAGGGTAGCCCGATATAGCTCTGGTCGGGGTAGAGGTCTAGCGCCGCGAAGGCGGATTGATTGATGAGCATGATCCGGTCGTCGATGCCGACGACGATGACCACGTCCGCGATTTCGCTGAGGATGTGCGACAGCTTTTCGCGCTCGCGTACCGCTTCGCTGTAGAGGCGGGCGTTGTCGATGGCAACCCCTGCGCGGGATGCCAATTTTGCGACGAAATCGAGGTGTTCGTCGGTGAAGGCGTTGATACGGCGGCTTTCGACCGTGATCACGGCGATGACGCGATCTTCGCGCATCACGGGGACGGACATATGTGACTCGACGGCGCTGGAGATGGCTATATAATCGTTATCTAGGCTGACATCGGGGATCATTTCGGCAGCGCCTGAGCGTGCGACACGCTGCGCAATTCCGCCGTGCGCGGTCAGCAGCATCAGATGATCCAGCGTGACTTCGTAGCCGAGATCAGCGACGAAACGAAGTTCGTCGTCGGGCTGATCGTAGACTGCTAGTGAGGCGTACTGTGCCAGCGTGAAGCGCTGCGCCCAATCGAGCGTGAGGTCAAAAACGCGCCCTAAGCGGATGGTATCGCTCAGTTCGCGGTCGATCTGGCGCATCATTTCGAGTTCGCGCATCTTGGCGTCACGCTCGGCGACGATTTCGCTGTGCAAGCGGGCATTGGCGAGGGCGATAGCGGCGCTCTCTTGCACTGCCCCAAGCAAGACCTGTGCCGCTTCCCAAACTGGCTGATGGTTGTGGGGATTGTCAACAATCAGCACGACGATTAGCGTATCGGCTTCGTGGAGCGGCAGGCTGAAGAAATTGTCGATTTGAAGCGTTTTGGTCACGCTGGCAAGCAAGGACTCCGGGTCGAGGTCGGCTTGGCGGGCGGCGAAAGGCGTGTGGTTCAGCCACGCTATGATGCCGGGATCACTTCCATTGTAAGTCGAGAAGGTAAGCTGCGGCAGCGGCGGTTGGCTGGTCGCGGCGACTGTGAGCGTTGCGTTTTCGACATCGGCAAGCAAGACGATACAACGCTCACACTGGGTCAGTTCACAGGCGGCAGCGGCAAGTTCACGCACGAGTTCGCTCAGGTTCAAGATCGTCCCGAAGCGTACCGTGAGCGCATGTGCAACAGTTAGGCTTTTGATCAGCGATGTGTCTTTCATGTTGACCGCAGTATTTATTCCCTAGACCAGTCGGTATTCCAGTAGTGTATTATAGCGGAAGGTCAAAATTCGCGCGCTGTATCTACATTGTCCTTTCGAGTAAAATTTTGTAAGATAACTGTGAAATGGAGGGATGATGGACGATTTCAAAGCGATTTCGGCACGCTTCAAGAAAGCGAATGAAGCGGATGAAGAAGAAGCGGAACAATCTGCGGTTTTCGATCCCGCCGAGTCGTTTCGAATTCGCGCCAAAATGATCGGCGTTTTGCTGCTCGACGCGCGGGTGAAGGCGGGTCGCACGACTGACGACTGCGCCAACCTGCTGCACGTCTCCGCCGAGCAAATCGCGCGATGGGAATATGGCGACGAAGCCCCCTCACTGCCACAACTCGAACTGCTCGCCTTTTATCTCGACGTGCCGATCAGCCATTTTTGGGGCGTCGATACGCTGCAGGCGACGAGCGACGACCTCGTCAGCGCACAGTCGGAGTATCTGTCGCTGCGCGACCGCATGATTGGTGCGCTGCTGCGAATCGCGCGCGAGGATTCCGAGTTGAGCATCGAGGCTCTGAGCGAGCAAACGCATATCTCCCCTGACCAGATCACGCGCTACGAGAGCGGCGAAGTGGCGCTGCCGATGCACGAATTGACGGTGCTTTCGAACGCACTGAAGAAGAACATCAACTATTTTCTGGAGAGCGGTAGTCATCTGGGCGATTGGCTGGCAATGCGCGAGGAATGGAAACATTTCACGAAGCTGCCAACGGACGTCCGCAAGTTTGCCGCGAATCCGCTCAACATTGGCTTTCTCGAAATTGCCATTTTGTTTAGCCAAATGCCTGCTGACAAGCTCCGGCGCGTCGGTGAAAGTGTTTTGAACATCTCGATGTAGCAGGCGACTGCTCGAATTTTGCAGGGTGCGCGCAGCTTATTGCACGCCGACAAAAGCTGCCGAATTCAGTAAGGTTGTCACGTAGGAGGATGCTGTGAGTACGGGTCAGGAATTACAGGCACAGGGCGTCAAGCTGTTTCAGCAGAAAGAATACGAGGATTCGGCGCGCATCTTCGTTCAGGCGATGGAGCAGTACGAAGCCGAGGGCAATCCAGAACTCGCCGCCGAAATGCAGGTCAATCTCGGCTTGGTGCATCGCTCGTTGGGTGAACATCAGCAGGCGCTTGACACCATGCAGGAAGCGTTGCGCGTCTTTCAAGCGAGCAACGATCAACTGCGGATCGCTAAAGTGATGGGCAATATGGGCGGCGTTTACGCGGCTCTCGGTGACAAAGAGCAGGCGTATAACTGCTATCGCAATGCGGCTGACATCTTCGACGAATTGGGCGAGAAGAAGATGCACGGCGAGACGCTGGTGGCGATGGCGGGCTTACAGGTGCGCGACGGCAAGATTACCGCTGGCGCGGCAACTTATGAAGTCGGTTTGGAAGAACTGGGCGAGCTTTCGGCAAGCCAAAAAGTGCTGAAGGGCTTAATCGGCATCCGCAACAAGATTATGGGCGGACAGTAGCCCGCAGCCTTGATGGCACAACCTCTGCTTAACCAGCAGCGATTCGGTCTGCTGGTCCTCTTGTTCACGCTGCTTGCCAGCGTTTATTTAATTTCCTACAGCGCGCGCACGGAAAGTACGGATACCCGCCGCTATTTTGATGCTGTCAGCAGTTTTGCGGATTACGGTGATTTCGCGCTCGACCTCTCGGCGTGGCAGTTTCCACCCTTCAGTTTCGATAAAACCAATTCTCTGCCGCTGCAAAGCGCCGACGTCGAACCGCTGCAGGTCATTCTTGCCGCGCCGCTGTACTTGATCGCGCAGGCTGTGCCGGGGATCGGGCTGTTACAGACGGTCTACCTATTCAACGTGCTGGTGGGCGCGGCAGCGGGCTGCGTGCTGTTTCTGTACGCGCTGGCGCTCGGTTACACGGAGCGAACGGCGCTGCTGGTAGCGTTAGCGTTTGGCGTCGGCACGGTGATTCTGCCCTACAGCAAGACCTTCTTTCGCGAGCCGCTGGTGTTGCTAGTACTGCTGACGTGCGGACTGCTGATCGAGCGACTGCGGACGGGCGGTTATCGGTCGCTGCCGCTGTTCGCCGCCGTCTTTCTCGCGCTGATCGCGCTGCTGCTGGCGAAGGCGTCGGCGTTGCTGGCTTTTCCGGCGCTGGTCGTGATCGCGCTGCCGGAGGTCGGAAATGCGCGCTGGCGGCGCGTGCTGGCGGTGATGGTAATCGTCGTCGGCTTGATCGTCGGGTTGTTTCTCGTGCTGGGCTTCACGGGCATCCTGACGGGCGCGGGGTCTCGTTACAACGTGATGCGGTTGTTCAGCGACGATGCGTCCAGTTATCTGGTGACAGCGCTGCAAGCCTATCTGCTGAGCGTTGGCGGAAGCTTCTGGGGAACGTCGCCGGTGCTGCTGCTGGCGCTGCCGGGGATGGTGCTGCTGGTGCGCCAGCGCCAAGGGCGCTATCCGCTGGCGATCTTGCTGCTGGTCGGTGCGTTCGCGTTTGGCTATGCCGCGCTCAACGGGCCGCATTGGTTCGGCGGTCTGTCGTGGCCGCCGCGCTTCCTGATTCCGGTCGTGCCGTTCGTGATGCTAGGCGCGCTGCCGATCTTCGAGCGGATGCGGCGGCAGCGCGGTTGGGCGATTGTTGGTGCGCTGCTGCTGGTCTACGGCGTGTGGATACAAATCAGCGGCGCGACGCTGGCGTGGACGGTTTATCCCGATGCGCTGCCGCCGGAAGCTCACGGGCTGCTGGAGTGGGGCGGCGGGCTGAACGACCTGCGCTACCTGCGTTGGGTGATCGTGCCAACGCTGTGGGGCACGATCCCGCTGGACATTGCGTGGAGCGTGATCAAGCTGCCGGGGGTGATGATCGCGCTGGGGGCGCTGGCGCTCGCGGCGGGGATGGGGCTGGTCAGGCGCTTGCGATTTCGCTTGGATAGTGTTGTTTCACGGCGGGCGGTGCTGGTGGTTCTGCCGCTGCTGCTGATCGTGGTCACGGGCTACGGACTCCATGCCGTCTACAGCGACGATCCGCGCGCACTCTCAGAGGATAATACGCTTTACGCGATGCTGCCGATCCTCGAAACCGAAACGGACGCGGGGGATGTGATTTTGCTGAGCAGCCCGCGTTACGAGCCATTCTTCGCGAATTCGGGCAAGCTGCATGATGCGGGGCGGGTGATCGCGCTGCCGCTGCAATACGGTGAACAGCCCAGCCCGGAAGAAGAACCGCTAATCAGGTCGCAGAACCCTGACGTGCTGCTGACCAAAGAGACGAACCAGTTGATCATTAACCTCGCGCTGACGCACGAGCGGCTGTGGCTGCTGGTCGATGGCGGTCCTGATCTGTGGTGGAGCGTGCGTCCGGTCGAGCGCTTCATGTCGTCGCATTATTATGTCCTGCGCGTGATTGAGACGGGCGTGAGTACGCGGCTGATCGAGTACAGCACGATCAGCGCGCCGGATGCAATCGCTTATCGCGAACCGGAACACCTGACTGACTTGGCTTTTGGCGATCACATTCGGCTGGCGGGGTTGGATATATTAATGGGCGTGACGTATCACGCCGGCGACGTGCTGGCACTGTCGCTGTACTGGACGACCGATGTACCGTTAGCAGCTCACGATACCGTCGGACTGTACCTGCGTGACGCGAACGGCGCGCCGATTGCTCAAGTG
Source organism: Aggregatilineales bacterium (assembly GCA_038260485.1). Taxonomy (GTDB): domain Bacteria; phylum Chloroflexota; class Anaerolineae; order Aggregatilineales; family Phototrophicaceae; genus Flexifilum. The sequence continues at coordinate 20,445 of JBBSNT010000009.1, forward strand.
GACGAAGAACCGGGCAACGGGTTCTTTCCGACCAGCGGCTGGCAGGTGGGCGTGCCTGTCCGGGACAATCATGCGATGCGGCTGGCGGACGATCTGCCGCCGGGTAATTATCAACTGTGGATCAAACTCTACGACTTCGCACCTGATGGATCTGTGGATGATCTGCCGGTGACGGCGGGCGAGCACGTTGACGATTCGATTGGCATCTTGCCAGTGACAATTCATGTGGAGTAAGCTAGAGCGTAATTATATCTTCTCGCTTACGATACCAATCCATTGAGGGGAAATCTGGTGACTCAGATCGAGCAGTATGATGATGCCGCCTTGCGCGATATTCTGAGTGAGGCGAAGGTGGTCGCGCTGGTGGGGTATTCGGATGATCCGAGCCGCCCTAGTTACCAGATTGGGCAGTTCCTCAAGCGGGTGGGGTATCACGTCTACCCGGTCAACCCGACGATTGAGCAGATCGACGGCGATAGGGTTTATGCGACGCTGGCGGACGTGCCGGAAAAGATCGATGTAGTCAACGTGTTTCGGCGTTCGGAGTATCTCGCTGGTGTGGTGGACGAAGCCATCACGGTTGGTGCGCCGGTGGTGTGGGCGCAGTTCGGCGTCAGCGACCCTGGTGCGGCGCGCAAAGGCGAAGACGCGGGCGTGCGCGTGATTATGAACAACTGCATAAAAATTTCTTACCTGCACCTGATGGATTAATCGCGGTAGACGATGGCGTGTTTGGCGGCGTCGCTCATGAGCGGGGCGCGCAGGAGGTCGTACTTGAACTCGACGGCACGCGCGAGGGCTTGCGCGGTCAGCATGAGCAGCAGTAGCACAAGCACGATGCGATAACGCGGATGCCATGCCGCGCCGATCCAGTCCCATGCGCGAGCGAGAAGATCACCGGCGAGGGCGCAGAGAGGCGGCAGAAACAAGAGCAGAAAGCGCGGATCGTAGGAAACGAACAGCCACCACGCCGCGAAAAAAGGCAGCGTCCAGAGCAGGATGAGGCGCGCGCCCGTGTTTCCGTGGCGCGCCGCGATCAGCCCCGCGCCGATACCGCCGACGATCAACCAGCCAGAAGCACCGAAATTCTCAGGATGCGTCAGGTAGACGAGCGCAGAGTCGAGCGTGTGCTGGGCTTGATCCGTCCACGCGGTCGCGGGGATCAGGAAGCCCGCGCCTACTAGATTGCGGACGTACCACCCACCCGCGGCAGCGGCACAGGCGGCGAGGCTCAAGCTGAGCGCGCGTCCCATGACTCGTTTTTGTATCACTCCCCATAACAGCCAAATCGCCAGCAGGGGCACGCCGATCAGCGCGGCGTTTTTCGTCCACGCCGCTAAGCCGATCAGCGCGCCCGCGATCACTGCGTCACGGGTTTGCCCTGATTCCCAGACGCGGAGGGCGAAGATCGCCGCGAGGGTGTAGAAGAACGCCATCGGCAAATCGACGTAGCCCGCTGACGCCCAAGCGCCGAAGAAGGGCGTTAATGCCAGAACGAGCGCGGCGAGCCAACCCGCGCGCGGGCTGTGGAGCATTCTGCCGAGCACGTAAGCGGCAGGTAAGCAGGCGAGGCTGAGCAGAGTCGTGCTCGCTTTGGCGAGATACTCGTTCTGCCAACCCGCCGCGAGATAAGCATAGGTGTAGGTGAGCGGAATGAGGATCGGGTAGGTGTGGTAGAGGCTGTCCGCGCCCGTCAGCGGGACGAGCGCGCGGGTCTGAAAGATGGCAGCGGCGGTGGGCTGATAAATGCCGACGGCGTCAGCGCGGTAGAAGGGCCAGTACGCGCCGTTGAACAGGATCGCGCCTGCGATCAGCAGCAGGACGAGCAGGACAAGGCGTTCTGTCCACGTTTTAGGAAGCTGAGGGATTTGCGGGCGAAACTTCCACCAAGCGGGCAGCATCAGCACAAAATAGGGCAGCGTGATCCCCGCCAGCGTGAGCGGGATGCCGACCAGCGCTTCGGCGACCATGATCAAGGTGAGCGCGCCGATGCTGATCGAGATGCCGAGCATGACGGCGAGCCAGCCCTGTTCGCGCAAGAGGCGCGCTGCCCAGCCGTAGCCAGCGGCGACCGTCAGCCCGACGAGTAGCCACGCGATCATAGGCGAACGGCATGAGGCAGCGGCGCGCCATTGACTCCGGCGATCAGGTTGTCGATGGCGATGTCTGCCATTTTTGCGCGCGTGCCGATGGTCGCGCTGCCGACATGGGGCACGATGGTGATGTTGGGCAGTTGCAGCAGAGGGTCACTGGCGCGCATCGGTTCGGGGTCGGTCACGTCGAGGGCTGCGCCGGCGATCACGCTGTTGACGAGCGCGTCATAGAGCGCGGCTTGATCGACGACTGCGCCGCGCGTCGTGTTGATGAGGATGGCGCTGGACTGCATCAAGGCGAGGGTGTCGGCGTTGATCAGGTGGCGGGTGTGGGGAGTCAGTGGGCAGTGGAGCGAAACGAAGTCAGCGCGGCGGAGCAGGTCATCGAGCGCGACGCGCTGCGTTCCAGCTTGCGCGGTTTCTTCATCGGTCAGGTGCGGTCCATAAGCGAGCACGGTCATGTTGAAGGCGGCGGCGCGTTTAGCGACCGCTTGACCGATGCGCCCTAAGCCAACGATGCCGAGTGTCGCGCCCGTCACGTCGTGACCGAGCAGGCTGGTCGGATGCCACGTCACCCACTGATCGTCCCGAATGTAGCGGACGCCTTCGACGATGCGGCGGGCTGATGCCAAGAGCAGGGCAAAGGTAATGTCAGCGGTCGCATCGGTGAGGACGCCGGGAGTGTTGCCGACGGCGATGCCGCGCGCCTGCGCTGCCTTTACATCGATGTTGTCGTAGCCGACCGCCATCTGGCTGATGACCTTGAGGCTTGCCCCTGCCGCGTCCATCAGGTCGGCGTCGATGCGGTCGGTCAGCATACAGAGCAGCCCATCGACACCGCGCACGTGCTCTCGCAGCGTTTCGTAAGGCGGCGGGAGTTGATCCCCCCACAGATCGACGGTGCAGGCGTCCTCAAGGCGCTGAAGCTGCGGCATGACGCGGCTGATGAACACGTTCGGTTTCATGGAAACCCTTTCCCTAAAAGCGGCGTAACTATACCACAGGTTCGGGCTGGATTGCGGGGGGCTTTGCTTTAGAATCAGCCCTTATGATGTTTGTGAATAGACCCTGATTAGGGGACGAGTCCTTGCTGAGAAGCACACATCGGGCATGGCTGCTGACCGTTCCGCTCCTGCTGCTGCTGACCTTCTGGCTGCTGCGCGTGATCTGGGCGATCCAGATGCGCCCCGACGAGACGCTGGTTTACGTGTTCACGCGCTTCGACATCGGCTACGCCGTCAATTACCTTGCTACGCAGGATATTCAAGCGCCACTGTGGTTGGCGTTGTTCTGGATATGGCGGCATCTGTTGGCGGGCGACAGCGAATTCGCCGGACGGATGCTGGGACTGCTGTTCAGCTTGATCACGCTGGCGCTGGTCTACCGGATCGGGCGCGACTGGTTCGGCAAGGCACGCTACGGGTTGTTCGCGGTGCTGATTTTGGGCGCGAATGCCTACTTCTGTCTTTACGCGCTGGAAATTCGCCCGTACCCCCTGGTATTGCTGCTGTCGGCGCTGTCGATGCTGATTTTCGAGCGCTGGATGTGCCGCCAAAGTTGGCGGATGGCGCTGGCTTACGGCGTCGTGCTGGCGTTGATGTTCTACGTTCACTACTTCTTGATTTTTCTGGTGCTGGCGCAGGGGATTTACTCTTTGCTGTGCCGCCGATCTCGGCGCGTGATGGTTCAAGCGGCGGTTGCTGGTGCGCTGGCGTTCGTGCTGTGGCTGCCTTGGCTGCCGTCATTCCTCAACCAGATGAGGCTGCTGCATCAGGTGGTCGAGCAAGCGGGCAATGGCTACGGCGTAGGAATTGGCACGGCATCGACGACGCAGCCGACCAGCCTCGCCGCTATCGTAGACCTCGCATGGTTGACGACCAATGGACTGCCGCTGATCTACGCCGCCGTGATCGGGCTTGGCGTGCTGCTGATCTTGCGAACGCATTTGCCTGCCCGTTGGCGCGCCCGCTTCGGGCTGGCGCTGCTGTGGGGAATCGGCGTGCCGGTGATCGCGCTGGTGCTGAACTTTGTAGCTGAAGTCTATACGCCGCGTTATGTGGCGTATCTGTCGGTGGGCGTGGGCATCGTGATGGCGGCGGTGTTCGCGACGCTGCGGCGACCGCTGGTGCGGAACGCGGCTTTGGGCGTGTTCGTGCTGTTCAACCTGATCGTGCTGCCGTCGTCGCTGCCCGTGCGCGTGCCCTACCGCGAGATTTTTCCGGCGATTAAGGCGCAGGCGGGCGACGTCGCCTACTTCGCGGACATGGTTGAGCAATTCTTAACGTGGCAAGCGGATGCTTATCTCTCACCTGTGCTGACGCGCATCACGACTCACGACACCGATGCGGCGGTGGCATCGCGGCGCGTCTGGTTCTTGACAGGCAACTGGTTCGACGCGGGCGTGCACGCTCAGTTCGAGCAGCTTGAGCCGACGCATCCGGTTCAGCAGGTGATCGGGCAGTGTCCGGTGGTGGGATGGTGTTATTATGCGCAGTTGATGGAAGCGCCGCCGCTCGATGCGCCGGAAGTTTTCGGGGCGGAGATGGCGTTTTGGGGCGCGGACGTCGACGCGGTGAGCCGCGAGGCAATTTCGACGCGGCTGTGGTGGCGGGTCGAGCAAGCGCCGACGCTTGACTACTCGATCAGCTTGCAGTTGGTCAATGCGGCAGGCGAGATCGTCACACAAAAGGACGGTCCGATCATCCATTATGGCGTCGATACGGTGCAAACCTCGCAGCTTCAGCCGGAAAAAATTTACATCGACTTCCGCGCTCTCGATTTGCCGCCGGACTTGCCAGCGGGGGCGTACACGCTGGAGCTGGTGGTCTATCAATCATGGGATGGAGAGCGCTTAGCGCTGCCGGACGGAAAGGATGCGCTGGCGCTTGAGACGCTTCAACTGCCGTAAATTGGGCAAAGGTACAGGTGATTCTCGCGTGAATAGGGGTCAAATACTATCGCAATAGACCAATTGCGGATTGATGGTCTTTACAAACTGGATTACGATAGGCTGGTTAGAGACACAGCAGGACATTGAATGGCTTCAGAATTTATTGCTCGTCGGTCTTTTAAGACCGACCATAGTAGCCCCGTGCGTTTTGTCTGGTCGCATATTCGTCGGCACCCGCTGTTTGGGATTACGATGATTATTGGTGCGTTCAGTAACGCGGCGCTGGCGGCGGCTGTGCCTTACTACATCGGGCTTGCTTTCAACGCGATCACCGAAGGAAATGGGTTGGAAGTGGTCACCTCGATGGCATTCGCCATTGTTGGATCACAGCTTTTGCGCGCTGGCTTGCAGTTGATGCGTAATTTCTCGGCTGAGATTTTCGCGCAGCGGATTGAGCGGGACGTGCGCGACGAGCTTTATGCCAGCCTACTGGGAAAAAGCATGTCGTTTCACGATATGCAGCCTGTTGGCGAGATCATGGCGCGCGTGACCAATGACGTGCGCGAAATGAACTTCATGATGAACCCCGGCTTGAACCTGATCGTCGGTTCGGGCATGTTCCTGATCGCGCCGTTGATCGCTGCGCCGCGCATGTATCCCGACTTGATCGCCGCGCCGCTGCTCTTTTTCATCGCCTACGTGATCGTCCAAATTCGCTATCTACGGCGCTTGAATCCGGTTGCGCAGAACGTGCGCGCCAGTTTTGGGACGATGAACGCCAGCGTTGCGGAGACGATTGACGGCTTGCAGGTCGTCAAGGGGGCGGCGCAGGAAGATCGTGAACGTTCGCGCTTTAGTAAGCTAGTTGATGAACTGCGCGATTTTGTGGTCGAGCAGGGCGACATTGAAGCCCAGTATCTGCCGATTTTGCTGCTTGGCTTGGTGACATTCGGCGGATTTCTGCATGTCACGTCACTATACCTCAATGGCTTGATCCCGATTGGCACGGTCATCGCTTTCACGGGGCAGATCGCGCTGTTCGGCTTCCCTGTGTTTTCGTCGCTGTTCTCGTATTCGCAGCTTTCGCTGGGTATGGCGAGCGCCGCGCGCATCCTGAGCATCATTACGACCGAGACGACGCTCGACCAGAATTCGGCAGGCTATTCTGAGCCTTTGAAGGGCAAGATCACCTTCGACCACACTGATTTCGGCTATACCGAAACGGGTGCGCAGGTGCTTCACGACGTTACTTTTACCGTCGAGCCGGGAAAGACCGTCGCTATTGTTGGGCAGACGGGTTCGGGTAAATCGACGCTGACCAAGCTGATCAACCGCACCTATGATACCGATGCGGGGCGTGTGCTGGTCGATGACGTGGACGTGCGCGATTGGTATATGGCGGCGCTGCGTTCGCAGATCAGCATTATCGAGCAGGATATTTTCCTGTTCAGCCGGACGGTTGCCGACAATATCCGTTTTGGCAAGCCGGAAGCGACCCAAGCGGAAGTTGAAGAAGCCGCCAAGAAAGCGCAAGCGCACGACTTCATCGAGAGCTTCCCTGAAGGCTACCAGACCGTGATCGGGCAGCGCGGCGTCACGCTCAGCGGTGGACAGCGGCAGCGGCTCGCGCTCGCGCGCGCGTTCGTCACTAACCCGCCGATCCTTGTGCTGGACGACAGCACCAGCGCGATTGACAGCGCGACCGAAGACCGCATTCAGAAGGCGATCTGGTCGGCGGCGAAGGGACGGACGACGATTTTGATCACGCACCGCCTGTCGCAGATTCGGTGGGCGGATCACATCGTCGTGCTGCGGCAAGGACGGGTAGTGGCGCAGGGCAAGCACGAAGAATTATTGAAGACATCGGATGACTATCGCCGCATCTTTGCGCGTTACGACGCGCCCGAAGCAGACGAATCCGCCGACGAAGAATCAGTCGAATTGAACGCGAAGTGACATGGGGTTAGAGCTATGGGTTTACTCGGTGGATTAGGCGCGGACAAGTATGATCGTCAGTACGATGATGGTTATCTGATCCAGCGCCTAGCGACCTATTTCAAGCCATTTAAACGGCGCTTCTCGATCATCGTTGTGCTGGTGATCGTATTCGCGTCGATTGGCGCCGTCAACCCGGTGATCATTTCGTCGGGCGTCGAGGCGCTGCGCGATCAGAATCCGGATGGTACGCTGCAATTGATTCTGAGCGGGCTGCTTGTGTTTGGTGTGGCGGACTTTTTCGTCTACCTGCTGCGCCGCCGCCTGACGACGCGCATGATCGCTGACGTGATCGCTCAACTGCGTAAAGACACGTTCAACGCGGCGATTGAGCGCGACCTCGCCTTTTACGACGATAACAAATCGGGCAAGATCGTCAGCCGAATTACCAACGACACACAGGAATTGAGCCAAGTCCTGACGATTTCGACCGACCTCGTGGGGCAGATGACGGAATTTTTGATCGTCTTTCTGGTGCTGATTACGCGCGAATGGCGTTTGACGCTGGTGCTGTTGGGCATGATGCCGCTGGTGTTCGGGCTGACGCTGCTGTTTCGCAAGTTCGCACGCACGGCGACGCGGCAAGGGTCGCGCTCGCTGGCGGCGGTCAATGACAACATTCAGGAGAGCGTGACGGGTATCAGCGTCGCCAAGAATTTCCGCCAAGAGGCGATGATCTATGACGAGTTCGACACGGTCAACCGCCAGTCGTACACGATCAACCTGCGGCGCGGATTCGTGCTGGCGATGGTCTTTCCGGCGCTCAATGCGCTGGCGGGAATCGTGATCGGCACGCTGCTGTACATTGGTGCGACTTTCGTGATCGGCAGGGCGATTGATATTGGCTCATGGTATCTGTTCATTCTGGGCGTGGATCGCTTCTGGTTTCCGGTGATCAATTTGTCGTCGTATTGGAGCCAGATTCAGCAGGGCTTCAGCGCGGTCGAGCGGATTTTCGCGCTGGTCGATACCGAGAACGTGCTTCAGCAGACTGATAATAAAGTGCCGGACGAACCGATGCGCGGCGCGATTGAGTTTGACGATGTGGTGTTCGAATACAAGAACGGCGAGCGCGTGCTCGACCACTTCGACCTGACGATCCAGCCGGGGGAGAGTATCGCCTTTGTGGGGCATACGGGCGCGGGCAAGAGCACAATTGCTAAAGCACTGACCCGCTTCTACGAATTTCAGGGCGGCACAATTCGCGTGGATGGGCAGGACATTCGGACGCTGAATTTGCAGGCGTATCGCGGGCGGCTCGGTATTGTGCCGCAGCAGCCGTTCCTGTTCAGCGGGACAGTGATGGACAATATCCGCTATGCGCGCCCCGATGCGACCGACGCCGAGATTAGGGAGATCGCGCACAGCGTGGGTAATGGGGAATGGTTGGAAACGCTGCCGGACGGTTTGCAGAGTGACGTGGGTGAGCGCGGTGGACGGCTGAGCATGGGGCAGCGGCAGTTGGTGAGCCTTCTGCGCGTGTTGGTGCAGAAGCCGACGATCTTCATCCTTGACGAAGCGACGGCGAGTATCGACCCGTTCACCGAGACGCAGATTCAGGAAGCGCTCGACTTGATCCTGTCGCAATCCACGTCGATCTTGATCGCTCACCGCTTGAGTACCGTCCGCAGTGCTGACCGGATCATCGTGCTGGCAAACGGCAAAATCATTGAGCAGGGCAACCACGATCAACTGATGGCGCAGGGCGGTCACTACGCCGAACTGTATAACACTTACTTCCGGCATCAATCGCTGAGCTACATCGAGAACGCGCGCGAGATGTTCGCGGAAGCGGGGGATTAAGGCAGGCAATCCGCTTTTAGCGGATCGCAGGCGCAAGTCTGTACTGCATCACGAGGCGTTCGAAAGAACGCCTCTTTTTATGGTTCAGCTTAACAGTGACGAACTCGCTCGGTGGCGAGCCGGGAAACTGACCCAAATGACAGTTGCTCGAAAGTCGTAACTTTGGCATAGTTATTGACGTATAAGGGATGATAAAACCTATTTTTCAGTTCGGCATTACGGGGGGCAAGGGATTTATGAAGATTGTGCTAGTTGCTATGCTTATTTTATTTTTGACGGCGTGTAGTTCTTCCGGAGAGCCAAGCGGCTTCGCCGCGCTGCCAGCGGGCGATGCGGCGCAGGGCGCGCAGCTTTTCGTCGCTACGACGGGCGGCGCTCCGGTTTGCTCGACCTGTCACACTATCGATGGCACGGCGTCGATTGGTCCGAGTTTTCAGAACTACGCTGTGAACGCGCCGGTCGCTGACGCGGGCACTGCATCGCTAGCGGAATACACTTACAGCAGCATCACGCAGCCTGCTGCATACATCGTCAGCGGCTTCAGTAATACGATGTATAGTCAGTATGGTCGCCAGCTTACACCGCAGCAAATCGCGGATTTGATCGCCTACTTGCAGACGCTTTAAGGGGAAGTTTCATGGACATCGTGCTTGTTTTGCTCCGTCTGATTCACATCGTCGCGGCTTTCGTCTGGTTCGGGGTCGGCTTTTCTCAGGCTGTTGTCCTTGAGCCAATTATCGCTGCGGCGGGGACTGCCGGGATGCGCTTTTCGATGGCGCGCTTTGAGAACCGCTTCTACAAAATGGTGTTTCCGATTGCCGCTGGTGTCACGATGTTGGCGGGTATCCTGCTCTACATCGTTGGTAACTCGACCAGCCACTTCTCGCAGACGGGCAACATCGTGCTCGGCATTGGTGCGGTCGCTGGTATTATTGCAGTCATTCATGGCGGCATATCCACCGCGCCAGCGGGTGAAGCGATGGGCGCAGCCTACCGCCAGTATCTGACTGATGATGGTATTTCGGCAGAAGGCACGCCTGTAATCCGTGAGCGAGTGGCACTTTTGAAGAACCATACACGCATCAGCTTTGTGTTGATGGTGATCGCACTGGTTTGCATGGGCAGCGTGCGCTACCTGTAGACCGTCTAGATTTCAAACAATAACGGCGCCCGCGACCTTTTGCGACGCGGACGTCGTTTTGATTCCGCTTTATGGCTTCAGGCACAAAATAAGGCACATTCGCTGACGAATTTCGTTTTACACTTGATTACACCTGTGTTTTACAGGTCGAGCAGGAGCGTAAGCGCGTATGACAACTATCGACAACTATCGAGTTTCGCCACTGATTTCGCTTGCGAATTGGTTCGGGAATGGGCTGAACCGGATCAAATTGGCACAGATCGACCTCAAGCCGGAGTCGCTCAAGGCAGCAGCAGAGCGCGAGACGGGCTTGTCCGATTGGGGGAGTGACGATTTCTGGCCCGGATATGACGTGCTGTTCCGCGCGCTCGATGCCGATGACACACAGACCTTGATCGGGCGATTGAGCCTGCGTATGGAAGGGCTGCGCCGCCTCAAAAATAAACTACTGCTGGAACAGGCGTTGAAGTTACATCCCGAAATTCTTGATCAGCCAATTCGTCGTCCTCTGTTCATCGTTGGGTTTCCGCGAACCGGGACGACCATGCTGCATCGGCTTTTGTGCCAAGACCCGCGCGTGCAGGTGCCAGAATACTGGAAACTCTACACGCCGCTGCCAATGAACGTGCCGCAGAGCGAAATCGACCGGCGCATCAAGAGCGCCGCGAGACTTCAGCGTTTTGCAGATTTTATCGCGCCGCAGTGGGGAATCATTCACTCGACCGGGACATTTGAGCCGGAAGAATGCGTCTACCTGCTCACGGACAACCTGACCTACGTAGTGCGTGCCAACATCCCAGCTTATGTGGAGCAGTTCCTCAATCAGGATCACACGCCGGTGTATGAGAACTTCAAGCAGCATTTACAGGCGCTTCAGTGGGAGCAGCCGAATGCCAGCGGTGCGTGGGTTTTAAAATCACCGCTGCACCTTTGGTCAATGGATGCGCTGCTCAAGGTGTTCCCGGATGCGCGCATCGTTCAGACGCACCGTGACGCGAAAAAAGCGTTTCCTTCGTGGTGCAGTCTGGTCGCCGCGCTGGACAAGATGGAGCGTAAATCTGTCGATCTTGATCAGGTGGGCGCTGTCTGGCTCGACCTGTGGCAGACCGGTATTGAGCGCGCCAAAGCCGCTCGCGCCCATGCTGATTCGGCTCAGTTCTTTGACGTGCAGTATACCGAGCAGGTTGCCGACCCGATGGAAGTCGTTCACCAGATTTACGACTACTTCGGCGATGAGCTGACTTCTGAAACGGAAGCCGGCATGCGCGAGTGGCTCAGCCAACATGGGAGTGGCAGGCATTTCAGTCACCGCTATACGGCGGAAGAATACGGCTTGACCAACGCCGAAATCGAGCAGGCGTTTCAGGGTTATATGAAAGACTTCGACATCCGGCGTGAGTAGGCGGCGCGCGTAACTGCGCGAGTCGCTAGGCGTGTCCTAAAATCTGGTGCGGCTGGTACGGCGCTTCCAGCCGCGCCATTTCCTCGTCGCTGAGGTCAATCTCGGTGGCGGCGACCGCTTCTTCGAGATGCTTCATCTTGCTCGCGCCGATAATCGGTGAGGTGATGGCGGGCTTGTGCAGCATCCATGCCAGCGCGATTTGCGCAGGGCTGACGCCGTGATCGCTCGCTACCGCTTCGACCGCGTCGAGCGTGGCGAAGTCGTTGTCGGCATAGTACATGTTGTGGGCGTAATCATCACTTTGCGAACGGGTGGTGTCGCCACTCTTGTTACGGGTGCGGTTGCCCGCCAAAAAGCCGCGCGCCAGCGGACTCCAAGGGATGACGGCGATGCCTTGATCCTCGCAGAGCGGGTTCATCTCGCGGTCTTCCTCGCGGTAGACGAGATTATAGTGATTCTGCATCGAGACGAAGCGCGTCCAGCCGTTGAGGTCAGCGGTGTAGAGCGCCTGTGCAAATTCCCACGCAAACATACTGCTCGCGCCGATATAGCGTGCCTTACCTGCCTTGACAACATCGTGCAGCGCTTCGAGCGTTTCCTCGATGGGCGTTTCGTGGTCGTAACGGTGAATCTGGTAGAGATCGACGTAATCCGTTCCCAAGCGGCGGAGCGAGTCGTCAATGGCGTGCATGATGTGCTTGCGCGATAAGCCGCTCTGATTGGGCTTGTCGCCCATCGGGTTATAAACTTTGGTGGCGATGACGACTTCGTCACGCCGGGCGAAGTCCTTGAGGGCGCGTCCGGTGACCTCCTCGCTGACGCCGAGCGAGTACATGTCGGCGGTGTCGAAGAAGTTGATGCCCAGTTCCAGCGCGCGCTGAAAGAACGGGCGCGAGTCGGCTTCGTTTAGTATCCAGTCACGCCATTGGGATGTGCCGTAGGTCATGCAACCGAGACAAATCCGTGAGACTTTTAGCCCCGTATTGCCGAGATTCACGTATTCCATGAGTATTCTCCACTCTGTGAACAATAAAAACCAGGTTAACCACAGACAACACCTCTACTTTGCGGTCTTTCTGCCCTCTGTGGTTGAACTCTTTTATTTATCTATATCTACTGCAAGCGCGACCGCTTCCGCGCCGCCGA
>JBBSNT010000010.1:0-30134 GCA_038260485.1 Aggregatilineales bacterium
ACGTCTTCACGCTGACCGCCGATGGACGCCACTTGCTCTTCAGCCGCGAATCAACCGATCCCGATACCTTTTTCAATCAATTGTGGATGATTAACGACACGACCAACGCCAACGCCGAACCGCTGGTGCTGCGACCGGAGAACGTCCTCTACGCGGACTGGGTGCCGAACCAAGCCGACACGATCAGCTACTCCGGCGGCGAAATTACCGACAACAGCCCCGGTTGGTTGGCATACAACGACCTCTGGCTGATGCGGATTGACCCAGCGACCGGCGAATCGCTCAACGCGCGCCAACTGGTAGATCGTTCCAGCGGCTGGCTCAATAGTTGGTGGGGGACGGCGTTTCAGTGGTCTCCAGATGGCAGCAAACTGGCGTGGGTACGCGCTGATTCGATGGGTTTGGTCGATACGTCAACCGGCGAGTTCGACACCCTACTCACCTATCCTGTTTTCACCAACCGTCAGCCTTGGTCGTGGCGTGCCGACGTCTCGTGGTCGCCCGACGACAGCCTGATTCTGACGACCGTTCACGGGCTACCCATTGGCAGCGAACCCGCCGAAACCAGCCCAGCCTTTCACGTTGCGGTCACGGCAGTCAATGGTAACTTCAGCGCCAATGTCGTCACCAGCGCGGGTATCTGGTCGAAGCCAAAATATTCACCGCTGGTCAACAACACGTTTGGTGAGCATGGTTACATGGCATATCTGCGCGCCCGTGACCTTGCCAACAGCATCAGCGCATCCGCCGAATATGACCTCGTCGTCGCAGACCGCGACGGCAGCAACGCCCGTGTCGTCTATCCGGCAGCAGGTCAGCCGGGGATTACCGCCAACGCGCCCTATTTCACGTGGAACCCACCAGGGACACAGATCGCCTTCATCTACGCCGGCAACCTGTGGGTCGTTGACGTCGAAGCGGCGGTGGCGCATCAACTGACGCTGGATCGCGGTGCATCCAACCCGATCTGGACGCAATGAGGCGGCAGTTTTTCATTCTCCTGATCACGCTAACGGTGTTAGCGGGCAGCCTTGTCACTGCTGGTGCAACTCTGCACGAGCGCGACGAGACTCTGCACGGCTACGTCGATCCGGTGCAGATGCCCGACCTGCCCTATCGCCAACCACTGCTTGGCATCAACGCCGAACTGATGCTGTACAACGCCGGAGAACTCGCGCGCCAGCTTGATCTGATGAAGCAGGCGCATATCACTTGGGTGCGCCAGTTTTTCCATTGGAATGAAATCGAACCACAGGCGGGCGTCTATCAGTGGGATCAATCGGACGCTATCGTCCAGCCGTTCAGCACCGATCCTGATCTCAAACTCGTCGCCGTGCTCGTCAATTCGCCTCAATGGGCGCGCGACGGCGACAGCGAAACCGCCCCACCGCGCGATCCGGCAGCCTTCGCGGATTTCGCCCGCGCCTTCGCCGTCCGCTACGGCGCAACCATCAATACCTATCAAATCTGGGACGAACCGAACCTATTCGCCGCATGGGGGGATGCCGATCCCCAGCCCGCCAACTATCTCGCACTGCTCAGCGCCGCCTATACTGCCCTTCACGGCGCAGACGCGAACGCGACCGTGATAGCGGCGGGGCTTGCGCCCACGACAGAAACTGGACCCGCCAACCTCAGCGATGTACGCTACCTGCAAGACCTCTACGCGCTCGGCGCTGCGCCATTCATGGACGCGGTCGCCGCCAAGCCGTTTGGTTTCGACAGTTCGCCGGACGACCGTACTGTCCGCGACGACACGCTCAATTTCTCACGCTTGGTCGCCCTGCGTGATGTGATGGTGCAAAATGGCGACGGCGCGAAAGCGCTCTGGCTTAGCAGTTGGGGCTGGAACAGCCTGCCCAATAACTGGTCGGGAGCGCCTTCGATCTGGGGCAGTGTCAGCACCGATCAGCAGGTCAGTGACACACTGGCAGCGCTAGATCGCATCACGCGCGAGATGCCTTACGTCGGCAGCGCGATCCTCTATCACTGGCAGCCAGACCGTCCGCCGGATGATCCGCAATGGGGTTTCGCGCTGATCGCCCCCGATGGCAGCCCTTCACCGCTGTGGTCAGCGTTGACGCAGCGATCTCAAGCGCAAGCCGCCGCCGATGGGCTGTACTTCCCGGCGAATGCCTATGCTCACTACAGCGGCGTCTGGACGTTTGGCGCGCTCGGCGCGGACATCGGTTGGGTGCAGGACAGCCAGCTTGATTTCACCTTCGAGGGTAGCGACCTCGCGCTGCTGCTCCGTCAGGGTGATTACGTCGCGCTGCTCTACGCCACCATTGACGGACAACCCGCCAACGCCCTGCCCTACGACGCAGACGGAAACAGTTTCATCAACCTGACCAGCGGCGATGAACTGCCGCACGTCGGACTTGTCACGGTCGCGCGCAATCTAGGCGAGAGCGAACACACACTGCATCTCACGGCGGATCGTGGCTGGGATCGCTGGGCGCTAGCGGGCTTTGCCGTCAGTTCCGGTGACCTCGCCACACCCTACGACCGCCAGATAGTCGTCGCGCTATTCACGTCGATCATCGCAGCACTTGCTGCCTTCGTGACAGCACTACGCTTCAACTGGTCACCCGTGACCGCGCGGACTGTGCTGCTCTGGCGGCACATCGGTGGCATCGGGCAGATCGCCGTCAGTGTAATCACCTCGCTGGCATTAATGATCGGCATGCTTCTGACATGGAGCGATGCCGTGCCAAGCCTGTTCCGACGCGAACCCGCCCAGCTTGGGCTGGCGATCCTGACGGCGGGCGTGATTTATCTCCAGCCGCACTTGCTAATCACGCTGATTGCGTTGATCGTCCTGTTCGTAATCGTCTATCACCGCGTCGATCTGGGACTCGCGTTGACGATTTTCTACGCGCCGTTCTTCCTGTTTCCAGTCGAACTCTATAAGTTCGCTTTCCCGATGTCCGAAGTGCTGATTTTGATTACGGCGGCGGCGTGGCTGCTGCGCAATCTCGCCACATGGGGGCGCGCACGCCAGAGCACCACACACTTCCCGTCAACTTCGATTTTGGCGCGGTTCAGTCCACTTGATTACGGCGTGGCAGCATGGGTGATCCTCGGCGCGATCTCGCTGGCATGGGCAGAGCAGCGGGGCGCGGCAGCCACTGAACTCCGCACACTGATCGTCGAGCCAAGTCTGTTCTACCTGATCATGAGGACAACCATCCGTGATAGGCGCGCCCTATTCCGCCTCGTCGATGCGCTGCTGATCGCAGGATTCTTCGTCGCTGCAATCGGGCTAGTTCAGTTCGCCAATGGTGACGCCGTCATCACCGCCGAGGCGGGCGCGCGACGGCTCGCCAGCGTCTACGGCTCACCGAACAACGTCGGTTTGTTCCTCGGTCGCTGTATTCCTTTTCTGCTAACATTCGTACTCATCCGTGTTGATACCCGCCGCCGCATCCTCGCGGGCATCGCGCTGATCGTCATGATGATTGCTACCGCGCTCAGCTTAAGCGCGGGCGCGCTGTTCATCGGCATTCCGGCGGCAGTTGCGGCGGTACTGCTGCTCATGTACGGCAAACGCGGCATCGTCGCCCTGCTCGGATTGATCGGCGTGGGGGGGGGCGGCTTCGCCGTCGCCATGCGCTCGGCACGCTTCTCGCGCGTTCTCGACTTCAGCGAAGGGACAAACTTCTTCCGCATTCGCGTTTGGCAAAGCGCGCTAGAGATGATCCATGATCACCCCATTACGGGGCTGGGACTCGATCAGTTCCTCTATGCCTATCGCGGACGCTACATTCTGCCCGATGCGTGGCAGGAGCCGAACCTGTCCCACCCGCACGATTTCGTGCTCGATTTCTGGGTGCGGCTTGGTATCTTCGGCGTGATTGTGTTTCTGTGGCTTCAGGTGGCGTTCTGGCGGCAGGCATTTGCGCTCTACAGGCGCTTCAAAGGTGGCGATGCGCTTGTCTTCGCCCTCGTCGTCGGCGCAATGGGCAGCATGATCAACCTGCTGGCGCACGGGCTAGTCGATAACAGCGTCTTCGTCAACGACTTATCTTACGTCTTCGTGCTATTGCTAGGCATAATATCGAACGTTAGAGCTATTGACGTTAACCCCGAAAGGATGGTGTAATTTTCAGTAATAAGTGAGGCGGAAGTTGATGATAAAGGCGAAAGTGAACAAGGTCACTATCCGGCTGCTGCGCGAAGACGTCGCTGACGTTGACGCCGCCGGGATCGTTGTAGCGACCGATACTAATCTGACGTTGGAACCCGAACTTGCCCGTCGCGCGGGAATCGAAGTAACGCGCGCGACTGCTGCGATTGGCTGGTGCGATATTGGTTCTGCCGCTATTACCGACGCCGGCGATCTCACCGCTGACAAGATCATCTATGCGGCAGCTCCGCGCTGGGGTGAAGGCAGCGAACGTGGCAAACTCGCTAGTGTGACATGGGAATGCCTGCGCCTCGCAGAAGAAAATGAATTGAAGGTGCTGGCGCTGCCCACCATTTCGACGGGCGCGCTGGGTTATCCGCTTGAAAACTGCGCCACAACGATGCTCTCGCAAATTATCGATTTCACCTTCGAAGACCTCAAATATCTACGGATTGTGCTGCTTTGTCTTCCCGATGCCTTGAGCTTCGACGCCTTCAGAGGCGAATTCGCACGCCAAATTGATGACTTGCGCGAATCAGGTGAAGCACACGTTTAGCTTCAGTGATTCGCGCCAAATCCGTACAATTTTCGCCAGCGCTATCGCACCTTTGTAGGCTAGTTTTGTCTTTTGGCTTGTGCTATGCGCCGAAGACTAGCGGAGCGATTGCCTTCTCTGGTAAACTCTCCTCAATTTTCCTTCGAGCAATAAAGAGGTGGACATTGCGCATCTTGATCACTGGCGCGGCGGGCTTTATCGGGTCGCATTTGTGCGACCGTTTCCTCGCTGAAGGAAACAGCATCATCGGCATGGATAATTTGATCACGGGTAATGTGCGCAATATCGCGCATTTGGCAGGCAACGCCCGATTCCTGTTCGTCAAGCACGACATTACCAACTATATCTACATTCGGGACGAGGTTGATGCGGTGCTGCACTTCGCTTCACCCGCCAGCCCGATTGACTATCTCAAGTACCCAATCCAGACGCTCAAGGTCGGCGCGCTCGGCACGCACAATGCGCTCGGCTTGGCGCTGGCAAAAGGCGCGCGCTTCTTAATCGCCTCGACCTCTGAGGTGTATGGCGACCCACTCCAGCACCCGCAGCGCGAGGATTATGCAGGTAATGTTGATCCAATTGGACCGCGCGGCGTCTACGACGAAGCGAAACGCTATGCCGAAGCCTTGACGATGGCATATCATCGCGCGCATGGGCTAGATACGCGCATCGTTCGCATCTTCAACACTTATGGACCTCGAATGCGCCTCGACGATGGTCGTGTCGTCCCGAATTTCATCGGTCAAGCGCTGCGTGGCGACCCACTGACCGTCTATGGGGATGGATCGCAGACGCGCAGCTTTCAATTCGTGGACGACCTTGTCGAAGGCGTCTACCGCCTGCTGATGAGCGGCTTCAACGACCCCGTGAACATCGGCACGTTGGAAGAGATGAGCATCCTCGACTTCGCACATCGGGTCAATGAACTGACCGGAAATCAAGCGGGGATTGTCCTCAAAGATGACCGCATCACGGGCGACCCGCAAACCCGCCGTCCCGACACGACCCGCGCCCGCGACGTTTTAGGCTGGCAGCCGAGCATTCCGCTCAGCGAAGGACTTCCAAAGACCATCGACTACTTCCGCGAGGTGGTGTGACTCGACGCGCTAGATGCAGCGTTCCGTCGGCGCTCATTTGGTTAGTGCTGGCGGCGTTGGTCGGAATTTTAACAGCAACTCAATCTGTCGGCAGCGCACTGATTGTCCTCGCAGTCGCGGCGTTTGCCATCCTCGGCGCAATCACACCGCTGAGTGCACTCGGTGTCCTGCTGATCCTCGCACCACTACGAACGTTGATTGCCACCGAATCGCTCATTCAGCTTCCACTCGACGTGGGACAAATTGCGCTGGTCGTGCTGATCGGCTTTTGGCTGATCAACCACATCACCCATAGACAAAGCCTCCCGCGCCCCCGACGAACACCGCTCTACATCCCCGTGATAGTTTTTATCATTGCGACGGGCATCACCGCCTTCAATGCGCTCTCGCTCAGTACGTGGCTCAGCGAGTGGTTGAAATGGGTGCAGATACTCGTGCTGATCGTCATCTGCCTTGATCTCGGCGCATGGGAGTGGCTGATCTTCGCGCTCGTCCTCTCCGGCGCGGCGAACGCCCTGATCGGCATCTATGAGTATTTCGGTGGCAGCGGTGCACTGCACCTTTTGATTGATGGCGTCCATTTCCGCGCCTTCGGCACGTTCGGTCAGCCCAATCCCTTTGGCGGTTTCATGGGCTTGCTCGCGCCAGTCGCGCTCATGGCGACGCTCGGCTACGGCTATCGCTTGTGGCGCTCGTGGCGCACGCATCACAGCATACAAGCAGCGCAGTTGGCTGTAGTCCTGTTTTATGCGCTTGCCACTGCCCTACTTTGTGTTGGGGTTTACTTTTCTTGGAGTCGGGGATCCTGGCTCGGCTTTGCCGCCGCGTTAGGCGTCATGCTGTTCGCTTTGCCACGTAAGTGGTGGTATGGCACAAGTGTCGCCGCTGTTCTCGCTGTAACCGTCGTGCTGCTGTGGTTCAGCGGGCGCTTGCCCGCATCAGTGATCGCCCGCGTCGAGAGCGCCACCAACGAAATTGTCGCCGTCAGCAACGTCCGTGGGGTCGATATCACAGCGGGAAATTTCGCCAACGTCGAGCGGCTCGCCCACTGGCAAGCCGCTCTCAATATGGCGCGCGCCAATCCTTTTTTCGGCGTCGGCTTCGGCAATTACGAAGCCGCCTATCCTCAATATAGCTTGCTCAATTGGAAACTTGCGCTTGGTCATGCCCATAATTACTACTTGAATGTTTTCGCAGAGGCTGGCATGATTGGACTGATCAGTTACACCGGACTGTGGATCAGCGTAATAATTTTTACATGGCGGGCACGTCGCCAACCTGATCCGCTGGCACGATTGATCGTCGTCGGCTTGTTGGGTACGTGGACATATCTTGCCGTGCACAGCCTCACCGATAATCTGTACGTCAACAATCTGTTCTTGCACTTGGGAGTACTGCTCGGCGTTCTTGCCGTGCTGGGAAATTTTGAATGCGTGAGGATGGAATGAATCAGTCGAGCACTATCAAAGTCAAACGGGTCGCCGTTCGCAACCCGTTAGACAGACCGATCTACGCGATTGCCAATCGCGTCGGCGGCAGCAAAGCCAAAGAAGTTGAACGTTTCTTAAAATTTGCGACCGTTGGAACTATGGGCGCAATCATCGACTCGTGTACTTTGATTATCTTGCAAGCGACCATTCTCCCCCCCACGCTGCAAACCCCGGACTGGAATGTCGCTATCGCTTCCTCAATCGCTTTCGTTGCGGCGATCTCCAGCAATTTCGTCTGGAATCGCCTCTGGACGTACCCTGACTCACGTTCGCGCTCGTGGCGTCGCCAGATGATGCAGTTCGCTGGCATTAGCTTCATTGGCTGGGTCGGGCGCACAATTTGGATCACTGCCGCGCACGATGCGGTCGGGCAGACGCTGATGCCAGTCTTGCTCCCGCTGATTCAACTCCAGCGTCCCGGCTATCTTCCCACGCCCAGCGGCGAAGCGAAGCTTGGCTCGATGGCGACATGGCTCGTCGGCGTGATCGTTGTCATGATCTGGAACTTCATCGCCAACCGCCTCTGGACTTACAACGACGTGGAATAAAACTGTGCTGAGTGCCGAGTATCGAGTACTGAATAAAAGCATTTCCCGTCGAGCGTTCGCCGAAAAGCACCGCTCTTGACTCAGCACTCAGCGCTCAACACTCGGCACTCGATTGCTATCGACTATACCCCTGCTTATGAACAAGGCGGCGGTATCGGGCGCTACGTCCGTGAACTGGTCACCGCCCTTGCACGCCAACCTGCTGAGTTTGAATACCGCCTGTTTGTCTCTGGCGCGGATCAACTCCCTACGCTCCCCGGTGCGAATTTCCAATGGCGACCCACACGCATCAGCCCAAGCTGGCTAGCACGCATCTGGGGACGCGCTCGTCTCCCAATTCCGGTCGAAGTTTTCACGGGACGTACCGAACTCTACCACGCGACCGACTTCGTACTGCCACCAACGCGCGCACGCCGCACGCTGCTGACCGTCCACGATCTGTCGTTCGTGCGTGTGCCTGAAGCCGCCAGCCCCAGCCTCAAAGCGTATCTCGATAACGTCGTCCCGCGTTCGGTGCGCCGTGCCGACCACATCCTTGCCGATTCGCAAGCAACTAAAGATGATCTTGTCGCGCTTTACACTACGCCAGAGGACAAAATAACGGTGCTGCTCAGCGGCGTCGATGCGCGCTTTCAACCTACCCGCGATTCGGGTATTCGCCCCAAATATGGACTTTCTGCCCGTCCCTATATTTTCTCAGTCGGCACGGTGCAGCCCCGTAAAAACTATATCCGGCTGATTCAGGCGCTCGCCGTGCTGCGTGAACGTGGGCATGATCTCGCCCTCGTGATTGCGGGTGGCAAAGGCTGGCTCGAAGACCCGATTTACGCCGCCATTCATGCCGCAAAACTCGAGGATTACGTCCACCTGATCGGCTTTGCTGACGACACTGACCTACCCGCGCTCTACAGCGCCGCGCTGATCACTGCTGTGCCATCGCTCTACGAAGGCTTCGGCATTCCCGTATTGGAATCGATGGCTTGCGGCACACCCGTGATCACCTCGACCGTCTCGTCACTGCCCGAAGTCGCTGGAGATGCCGCGTTGATGGTCGATCCGACGCAACTTGACGCGATCATCAACGCGCTGGAGCGTTTGATCAACGACCAAGCGCTGCGCCACGACCTCGCGACACGCGGACTTGCCCGTGCGCAGACGCTGACGTGGGCACGTTCAGCGCAGCAGTTAAGCGACATCTATCGCCGCATGTTGAATGATTAAGCCTCGGCTTAAGCCCGTGATTTCTACTTTTTGCTATAATTTAGCATATAGAGATGCCAAACAAAGGAGACAATATGTCGCGTCGATTTACGATTGACCCTAATAAGCCTTTCTTCATCTTCGATACGGCAGGCGATTGGCACGCGACCGTGCTCGGCTGGTATATCTTTGATGCACGCGGCGATTACATCGGTTTCATTCGCAATGAAGGCTTCGACGTCTATACGACCTCAGGCGAATGGATCGGTAATATCATCAACGATGGGCGCATCATCCGCAACCGCAACGCCGACCGTCCGCCGCTGCTTAAGCAGCTTCCCGCTAAACCGCCGAAGCCGAAACTGCCGCCGCGCGCCCCCCTAGCCCCGCAAACCGGTGACCTTGGCTTCAGCAAAATCGACGTGCTGGAATGGGATCCCGAAGTTTTTAAGCGCATCTCCGACCTGACTCCCGATGCAGGCGAGGAATAATTGGCACGCGAACGCAAACGCATCTCGGACTCGCGCTTCACGCTCAGCGCACTGATGGGTCCGCCAGACGCGAACTCGCACGGCAATGTTCACGGCGGCGTGATCATGAAGATGGTCGATGAAGCGGGCGCACTTGTTGCCATGCGCCACGCTGGCAATTTGGTCGTGACCGTCGCCGTCGATTCGATGACGTTCATGGAGCCAATTCGGATCGGTCATCTGATCATGTGCAAGGCGGAGCTGACTTACGTCGGACGCACATCGCTCGAAGTACACGTCGAGGTCGTTACAGAAAATCCGCTGCGTGGCGAAGCCAAGACAACCAACATCGGCTACGTAGTGTATGTCGCTATCGATGCCAACGGAACCCCCATCGAAGTCCCTGAAATCGACTACGAAACGCCAGAGCAAATTCAACGAGCAGAATTAGCAAAGCAGCGGCAGGCGTATCGCAAGCAGCAGCGCGACTTGGAAAAAGTGTGACCGATAATCTGGACTCCCAAACTGACGCAGAATTCCCTGAAGCGCAGAATTCAACGCTGCTGCGTATCCTCAGCGACGCGGGCGCGCACCGTGTATTGACCGCCTCCGCGCCTGATCTTGGATTATCGGACGCCCCGCCTTACCCATTCATGGCAGTCGTTGGACAGTTCGAGATGCGAATCGCCCTGCTGCTGGCAGTGATCAATCCGGCTGTCGGCGGCGTGCTGCTAATCGGACCACGCGGCACGGGCAAAACGACGACCGTCCGCAGCATCACGGGCATTCTGCCCGAAGTCGAAGTCAGCGATTGCGAAGAAGGCGCGCTTCCGGCGGAACTGGAGCAGGCGAACGCCGCAGTGCTCTATCCCGATTGCTTCGAGAAACAGCAGTCAGGCGACTCAATCTCGCATTATGAGTCGGTCAAGCTCGTTGAACTGCCGCTCAATGCTCGACTTGACGACGTGGTCGGCGGCATCAACGAGCGCATCGCCGTTCAGCAAAATCGCGTCCGTTTAGAGCGCGGCATCCTCGCCCGCGCTGATAGCAATCTGCTCTACATCGACGAGGTCAATCTACTCAACGACGAAATCGTTGACGCCATCCTCGATGCCGCAGCACAGGGCAGCTATACTGTCAGGCGCGGCGCGATGGTCGGCACGTACCGTGCGCGCTTCGTGCTAATCGGCTCGATGAACCCTGAAGAAGGACGCTTACGCCCACAAATCATGGATCGGTTTGGCTTGCGTGTGAACGTGCGTGGGCTGATGGACAGCGCCGCTCGGATGCAGGTCTACCAGCGCGTGCGCCAGTACCGTCAGCATCCGAGCGCCTTCGTACGCGAATGGGAGCGCCATACCGCTGACACGCGCGAAGAAGTCATGCTCGCCCGCGAATTACTCAAAGAAACCACCCTCGCTGACGATGCCATCGAAATCGGGCTGACGCTCGTGCGCGATCTCGATATCGACTCTCATCGCGCCGAGTACACTATGTTCGAAGCCGCCCGCGCCTACGCCGCCGCCGATGGTCGAGACGTAGCAACTGCCGAGGATATTCGCGCCGTCGCCCCAATGGCGCTGCGCCAACGCCGCAGCGAGTTCATGGTCAACTTCTTTGAGGCGCAGCAGGAGGAAGACGCTCAGATTCGCACCCGCATTGACAACTTGATCAAATCTTGAAGGGATCGCCCGTGCGCATCTACATTTTGATCGCGCTGATGTTGGTGCTTTACCTCTTTCCGTGGCTGGTCAATCCGGCGGCGAGTCTCAGCCCGAACGGCTACGACCTCGCAGAATGGACGAGCTTACATCCCGCTGTCCACACCCAAACGCCGATGCTGTTGACCAGCTTATTTTTGCGCCTACCACTCGTCTGCCTTGCGCTGCTGATCGCCTTCTCGACCCAGCGCGGGATCATCCCTGCGCTGCTCGTGCTGTTGATCGCCGTCGCATTACTACCACCGCTCGAATTCATCCATGCAATCGATGATCCCAACTATCGTCAGCAGGCAGCACTCGCTCTCGTGACGCTGATTAGCGGCGTTGTCGGTTTAAGCATGGTTCTGCCACGTTATCGTCATTGGATCGCCACTACAATAGCTATCGTCGGCGCGGCAGCCAGCTTGAACGGTTTAGCACAGAGCTACGATTTAATGCGCGGTTTCCAGCTACCCTCCCAAATTGGATTGGGCGGCATCGCTTTGGGGATTGTCTTCGTGGTCACGGCGGGAGTTACTGCCTTAAACCAAACAGAGTAGCTACAATGAGCTACCCTGAGAGGTTGTTTGTCCAAGTGACTCTAGCGCGGAATGACTAGTGCGTCATGCGCTCGTCGATGTAGGTGACGGCTTCGCCAACGCTCGTGATTTTCTGAGCATCATCGTCACTAATTTCGCCGCCGAACTCTTCCTCGAACTTCATGATCAGTTCGACCAAGTCGAGCGAATCTGCTTCCAGATCTTCACGGAAATGGGCAGCAGGAACCACACGCTCCGGGTCTACTCCCAAGAGTTCAACGACAATACTACGAACCCGTTCTTCAGTTGATGCCATTAGTCTACCTCCAGTTGGCGCAGTTATGGGTTAGCGCACAAATTATACTGATAATATCCTCTATGGCTAGTGTTGACCAGCGCCACCGCCCGACGCTGAGACCTAACGGTAGAGATTTATTGGCAGTTCTCCCAACTATAACCCCACACGAGCATGACTGTTTCGCATCAACCATAAAATTACTGCGCCTACTCCGATTTCAGCGCAACGACTGTCGTCATCCGTGCGGCGCGCAGCGCAGGATACAGCCCTGCCCCAACCCCGACGAGAGTCGCCAACGCCAGCGCGAATAGTGCTAAATCAGTCGAGATTACGACCAGATTGCCGCCGATTTGCGACACATCTATCGGCAGAAACATGATCCCACCGCCCGTGTCGCCCTGCGGCAAATTGCTAATCGCCTGATTGACCAAGTTCTGAATCAGATACGAGACACCCAACCCCGACAACCAACCAACGCCGCCTCGATCAGGAAGATCGTCAGCACGTCGCGGTCAGTCGCACCGACCGCCTTCATCAGACCGATCTCGCACGTCCGTTCGAGGATCGTCATCGTCATCGTGTTCGCAACGCCAAAAGCTGCCACCAACAGCGCCACCCCACCAAGCACCAAACGCATGGTCGTGAAGAAGCGATTGATTTGATTGAGAAAATTGCCCATGCCGCCCGCGTTAAAACCAAGTTCACGGATCGCATCTGAAACTTCGCCCGCCGTTTCACGGCTGGTCGCTTGCACGAGGGTTTAGCTGTAGGCGAACGCGAAAGGGATCACCCGTTTGACCACTCACCCACTCGTTCAAGCCGATCACATCTTGAATCGGCAGGAACAGCGCATAGTCGTAATTCGAGCCGCCGCTTAGCACCCCGTTGATCGCTAGATCGACCTCGCGCGTGCTAGTCCCATCAGGGCTGTAGACCAGCATTTGCAGCGAGCTTGCCAGATCAGTCTGGATGCACGGCAGCGCGATCACGATTAGGCTCGCGCGCAGATTCTGTTGATCGACTGTGCTATCCGATTTTTGGTAGCGCACAGTGATTGGCAGGCTGTAAATCCCGCTCGTAACCCTGCTGTTGACGATAAAATCCTGTTCGAGTGAGGTGCGCTCATCTGCACTCAAGGTACCCGCAAACAAAGTATCGCCACCGCCTAAGAGCGCAAAGGCGCTGCTCGGTGTCGAAGTGCTGCCGCTACCTGAGAGCGAATCGAGCGATCCGAAAGTCACCAGTACGCCGGGCGCATCAGCTTGCCCCACGTTCCGCAGCGTCAGCGCGTCTGCATCGCTGCCAATGCTGTAGCTATCCAGCAAAATCACAGGCAGACGAAACATTTCCCCATAAGCTGCGAGGGAGACGGTTGTACATCACCATGTTCGTAGGTCGAGTGCTCGTGATCATCATCTTTCCTTATAGAGAATCGCTCTACAGATCGACTCGGATATAATACGGTAAGCACCGTACTCGGTTGCGCCGCCGACCCGCCTGAAAACAGTCGCTTAGCCACCGGTTGCACGACTCTATGACTAAGACGTCACGCGAGATGGCAAAGTTCCACGCCCCGACGTTTGAACATA
Source organism: Aggregatilineales bacterium (assembly GCA_038260485.1). GTDB lineage: Bacteria > Chloroflexota > Anaerolineae > Aggregatilineales > Phototrophicaceae > Flexifilum. Next base: position 13,617 of record JBBSNT010000010.1, read on the forward strand.
ACGAGCTAATAGTGCACTATATGTTTCTTACCTAAATAGGCGTTTACCCGACAAGTTGTTAAACTATGTTCCGATACAGAGGAATAGCGAACGATGAGCAAAATCACGGCAGACCCGTCGATTGAAGATCGCAAAGCGGATCACATCCGCATTAATCTCGAACAGGATGTCCAATTTCCTCGCTTGACCACTGGGCTAGAGCGCTACCGCTTTATTCATCAAGCGCTACCTGAACTCAATCTCAGCGACGTTGATAGCACAGTCTCGCTTTTTGGCAAAACTCTGAGCGCGCCTATCGTCATTTCCTCGATGACGGGTGGCACAGAGATGGCGCTGCGCCTCAATACGCGACTGGCAGAAGCAGCGCAGACTCACCAGATCGCAATGGGGCTAGGTTCACAGCGCGCCGGGCTGCGCAATCTCGATGTTGCCTACACCTATCAGGTGCGCTTAGTCGCACCCGATATTCTCTTGTTTGGCAATCTCGGTGCGGTGCAGTTGAACTATGGTTACGGCGTCGATGAATGCCAACGCGCTGTTGATATGATTGAGGCGGACGCGCTGATTCTGCATTTTAACGTCCTGCAAGAAGCGGTGCAGCCCGAAGGTGACACCAATTTCGCCGGATTAATCAAGCGTATCGAGGACGTTTGCGCAAAACTCCCTGTTCCAGTGATCGCCAAAGAAGTCGGCTGGGGGTTCTCTGAGCAGAACGTGCGCGACCTCGCCAACGCCGGAGTCGCTGCCATCGATGTTGCCGGTTCGGGCGGTACATCGTGGAGCGAAGTCGAATATCACCGCGCGCCGACCGCCTTTCACGCCCGTGTCGCCGCCGCCTTCGCGGATTGGGGTATCCCCACTGCCGATGCCATTCAGTATGCGGCACTAGGCGCCCCCAACCTACCTATCATTGCTAGCGGTGGGCTGCGCGATGGTATCGACATCGCTAAAGCTATCGCCCTTGGCGCGATAGCGGGCGGCATCGCCGGACCATTCCTGAAAGCGGCGGATGAATCGCTTGAAGCAGTCGATCAACTCATCCGCGAACTCATCGCCCAAATCCGTATCGCTATGCTTTGCAGCAGCGCCCGTACAATCGCAGAACTTCAAGCGACTCCACTCGTTAAAGGTGATCCTCTTTGACTCAGCAGCTTGCTAATCGTTATTTGCCCGCGTTAGACGCCACCATGCGTCAAGTTATTGCCAATGCACCACTAAACGGTGCTGAAGATTTCCGCGTGATGCTGAGTTATCCGCTCGGTTGGGTCGATGAGAACAATCAACCCTACCCGCACCAGACCGGCAAGCGTATCCGCCCGATCCTGCTGTTGCTTTCCACAGAGGCAGCAGGCGGTGACTGGCAGAGTGCCCTGCCCGCAGCGGCAGCCGTCGAATTGCTGCATAACTTTTCGCTGATTCATGACGACATTCAAGACGACAGCGACACGCGGCACGGTCGCCCGACCGTATGGAAAATCTGGGGGCGCCCGAATGCCATCAACGCGGGCGATGCGCTGTTCGCGTCGGCTTATGCCGCCCTTCAAGGCTTAGCAGAGACTGATCTCGATCCGAAGACCATTCTCTCAATCTGGGCTATCTTCAACCGCACAAACCTCGAATTAACGCGCGGACAGCACCTCGATATGCGTTTCGAGCGGCAAGAAACGGTCACCGTTGAAGCGTACATTTCCATGATTAGCGGCAAGTCAGCAGCGTTGGTTTCCGCTTGTGCGCAGATCGGCGCATTGATTGGTTCAAGCGACGAAGCACTCGCGTCACATTTTGCCGCCTTCGGGCGTGATCTCGGCATCGCTTTCCAAATTCGGGATGACATCCTCGGCATTTGGGGAGAGCCTGAAATGACGGGCAAATCGGCGGCGACCGACATTCTTTCGCGGAAGAAGTCGCTGCCTGTGCTCTACGGCTTGGCACAAAGCAATGAACTCGGCGCACTTTACCGCCGTCCCTCATTCAGCAACGCCGATGTAGACGAAGTCGTCGAGCGCCTCAACGCCGTGCAGGCGCAGGAATACGCTATCGAGCAGGAAACGCGCTACTTCCAGGAGGCAGTTCAGGCGCTCGAAGATGCCAACCCGCAGGGCAAAGCCTCACAGGGTTTAATCAGTCTTGCCGAAGCGCTTTTCCAGCGGAATGTATAGATACGGGAGGGGTTTTAGACGAATTCGCGGAAGACGACGTTGCTCAACAGCCGACCCGCTTCGGTAAGCTTGACGCGCTCGTCATCGACGCTCAGCAAGCCATAGCCGACGTATTTTTCAATGACTGCTCGATGTAGATCGACCAGATCGATTCCGAAACGTTGGGCAAAGGCGGCGCGCGGAATGCCCTCTTGCGTCAGCCGCATCCCCATGATTAGCGTTTCAGTAATTTCCCCCTCACGATCCATAACAACGGAATCGACGGTCGCGGGCGTTAGAGGATACGTAAATCTGCTATCGTTGGCTTCCGTCAACGCTTTGATATAGCGCTGTGGTGATAGGATTGTGGAATAGCGCACACCACCAGCAAAACCATGCGCGCCGGGACCTACCCCAACGTAATCATCGTTATGCCAGTATTGAAGATTATGACGGCAGTGAAAACCCGGTTGCGCCCAGTTACTGATCTCGTACTGCTCGTAGCCCGCCTGTGCCAGCATCGCACTCGCGAGTTCATACATATCCGCCGCCAAATCATCGTCCGGTTCCGGCAGTCGCCCGCGCTCAACCCACACTTTGAGCAGCGTTCCTTCTTCCAAGCCGAGGGCATAAAGCGAGACGTGTTCCGGTTTGAGCGCGATCATCTGGCACAGGCTGTTTTCCCAACTCTGGAGCGTCTGGTGCGGAAAGCCATAAATCAGGTCGAGATTCAGGTTATCAAAGCCACCGGCTCGCGCCGACGACACCGCCCGCGCGACCGCATCGTTATCGTGACGCCGCCGGAATAGGTTCAGTTCGTTCGCGTTAGCAGACTGCATGCCGATGCTGATCCGGTTCAGCCCGACTCGCCGGAGCGCTGTCAGATAATCTCGGTCGAGATCGTTGGGATTCGCTTCAAGGGTGATTTCAGCGTCAGTATCCACGTCGAAACTGCGCCGGAGAGCCGCCAAAATCTGCGCGAATTGCTGGGGCGTCAGTAAGCTCGGCGTCCCGCCACCGAAGAAAATTGTCCCAGCCGCCTGATTAGGCTTGCTCGCGCCGACGATCTCGATCTCGCGGATCAAAGCACACACGAACGGCTCGATTAACGCATCGAGATTGACATAGGTGTTAAACGCGCAGTAGGTGCATTTCGTCGCGCAAAACGGGATATGCAGGTAAATTGAGAGCAAATTACGTGGCATGTTACAACAGGCTTAAGATTTGTCGAGGCAAGATTGCGATATTCTGGCAGGTTCAATATAATAAATCAAGTCATTAAATTCATTTGCTCACGAATCACATATTTCGACTCTTGAATCCATAAGGCGACATTCGAATGCCCGAAACAACGCAATTTAGTGGCGTAGGGGGCGATGGCAACCAAGACACAACACTAAAAGCGAACTTTGTCTTGCAGAATCGCTACAAAATCATGGGCGTACTCGGCGGCGGCGGTATGGGTACTGTTTATCAAGCCCGTGACCTCAATTTCACCGACGTTCGTCGCCTTGTCGCCATCAAAGAAATGCACACCATAGCGACCGACGCAGCGCTTCGCGCATCCATGCTCAAGACATTTCGCCGCGAAGCAAACATTCTTGCCGCGCTAAGCCATCCCGCTATCGTCAAAATCTATGATTACTTCGATCTGAATGACCGCGCCTATTTGATTATGGAGTACGTCAACGGCAGCGACCTCGAGCTGCTGCTGTCGAAAACACGCGAACTGCCCAACGACAAGATCCTCGAATGGGCAATTGATCTGTGTGACGTGCTCGATTATCTGCACAATCAAAAGCCTGATCCGATTGTCTTTCGTGACATGAAACCGTCCAACGTCATGATCGACAGCCTTGGCAAGATTAGGTTGATCGACTTTGGTATCGCCAAAACTTTCGTCAGCGGTGTGAAGCACACCATGATCGGCACGGAAGGCTATTCCGCGCCCGAACAATACAAAGGTGACGTATCGCCTCAGAGCGACATTTATAGCTTCGGCGCCACGCTGCACCACGTCCTGACGCGCAAAGACCCCCGCCTTGAGCCGCCATTCAGCTTTCACGAACGCCCGATCCTCGACTACAACGCCGACATCAACCCCAGCTTGGTGATGATTGTCGAAAAGGCACTCAACTTTAAATCCGACGACCGCTACAAAACCTGCGTGGAAATGAAAGAGGCTATTCAAGCGCTGCGCTACCACCCTGTCAATGTCCTCTCAGCGCCGGATCACGCGCAAGTATCAGAAAATGGCGGCACCGATTTCTTCAACGACAGCATCGATACGGGCGCAATTCAGCCCCGCTGGGTGTTCAAATCCGAAGATGAGATTCGATGCAGCCCAGCGGCGATCAAAGACCTTGCCTTCATCGGCTCGTATGACAACAACGTGTGGGCGCTCAATCGAGACACAGGCGAACTCGTCTGGAAATATGCCACGATGAGCGGCATCGCTTCATCCCCAGTAATTGACGAAGCAAACCGCCTTGTGGTATTCGGGTCAGAAGATAACAGTTTCTACGCGCTCGATTACCGCAGTGGGCGAATGAATTGGTCATTCCAAACCAAAGACCGCGTGCGCGGGATGGCGCGTGTCGAACACGGACACGTCTTCTTCGGCAGCGACGATGGCAAAGTCTACGCATTGGGCGCGGCAAATGGTCGGCAGTTGTGGGCTTATGATACAACTGCGCCAGTGCGCGGTCGTCCGTTCGTTACCAACGAACTCGTCATCGTCGGCTCGGAGTCCGGCGAAGTCACTGCCTTGAGCTTGGCTGGTGCGCGCAAATGGAGCTACCGCACGCGGCGCGGAGTCATTTCATCGCCCTATGTCGATACGCAAGAGGGGATCTGCTATGTCGGCTCGACAGATGGTTTTATGTACGCCGTTGATGTCAGCAACGGGTTCAGCTCGTGGCGCTTCCGAACCACCGGACCGATTATTTCATCCCCTATCGAGCATAAAGGCTTGCTCTATTTTGGCTCCGCCGATGGCAATCTCTACGCGATAAATGCCCAATCTTCCCGTGAAAAATGGCGCTTTGCGACCGACAAACCAATCGTTTCGTCGCCTATTATTCACAAAGAGCTACTCTACTTCGGCGGTACAGACGATTATTTGTATTGCCTAGATGCCACCAACGGTAAAGAGCGTTGGAAGTTCAAGACCAATGGCCCAATCACTGCTGCTGCATGTATCGCAGACGATGTGATCCTCGTCGGCTCAATGGATCATACGCTGTATGCGCTTCCGCTTGTGAACTGAGCCGATTTTGATCCCTGTGGAGGCAACTAAATGATGAACTTTCTTCAACGGCTTTTTGGCGCAGAAAAAAAGCCCAATTCAAGCATCGCTACCAACGATGAGTTGAAAACGCCATTGCCGGATGCCGTTAAATCTGAGCCGCCCATCCTCGCTCGCACAGACGAAACAGCACCAGTCTTACCAAGCACAGCCAGCTTGGAAAGCAAATTCATTGATGGGGCAACGCGCCCACTCTCTGAGGAAACCCTGATCGCTTTTCTAGGCAATGAGCATCTTACCTTTGGGCAGTCCAGTGACGTGGGTATGGTGCGTACCAATAATCAGGATGCAATTTATTCGTTCTTCTCCACTCTCCGCAGTTCGGAAGAACGCCCTGATTTTGGATTATTCATCGTCGCAGACGGCATGGGCGGGCATCACGATGGCGAGAAAGCCTCAGCGGTGACCGCACGGACGGTCGCCGTACAGGTGACTTCGACGATTTTTACTCCCATGCTCGCTGGTGATACGAAAGATCAGCCGCCAATCACCGAGGCGCTCATGAGCGCCATCGAAAAAGCCAATGCTGAGGTCATTCGCCACGTTCCTGACGGTGGCACAACGATGACTGCCGCGTGCATTATTGGCGATCTTGCCTATATTGCTCACGTTGGCGACAGCCGCATTTACCTGATCACGAAGGATTCAATCGACCAACTGACGCGCGACCACTCACTCGTGCAGCGGCTCATCGAACTCGATCAACTGACACCAGAAGAAGCCGCTAATCACCCCAACAAGAACATGCTCTATCGAGCACTTGGTCAAAATGAGTTGGTCGAAGTTGATATGATGACGCGCCGGCTACCCCCTCGCTCGCGTCTCCTCTTGTGCAGCGACGGGCTGTGGAATCAAGTCGAAAATAAGGAGATGTGGGATACCGTCAAACAGTCAGCGACACCTCAGGATGCTTGCAATAAACTCGTCGCCCTCGCCAATCAACGAGGCGGCGGGGATAACATCAGTGTTGTCCTCTTGAGCATGCCCGGGTAGTTGAGGTAAGGCATTATGGATTTTGATCCGTATATAATTCTCGGCATCTCGCCGGATGCTTCAAATGAAGAAATCAAAGACGCCTTTCGGCGGGCTGCCCGCCGATTGCATCCTGACAAGAATAACAACAAAGGGGCACTTACCCAGTTCCAAGACATCACGGTCGCCTACGAACTCCTGAGTGAACCGGAAAGCCGCCGCCGCCATGATGAGCGCGTCCGCAAACAAAAGCCGCGGAACTATGATTTTCTGATGCGCGTTACGCCAAGTAAACGCACAATCACGCCTTTACCCGAAGGTCAAGTCGTCTATTTACTTGTCGAAATTCTGCCAGACCCGCGCGTGCGTGATCGACAGGAAGAACTCAAACGTGAATCGCGCCTGAATCTTACGCTTGTGCTGGATCGCAGCAATTCGATGAACGGCGTGCGCCTAGAGCGAGTCAAAGTCGCTGCACACCAAATCATCGATCAACTACACGATGATGACATCTTTTCTGTTGTGACGTTTAATGACTTCGCAGATAACCTGATTCCGGCAACGATGGTGAAGGATAAACCCAGCCTCAAAGCCCGCATTAGCTTGATGTCTGCCTCTGGTGGAACGGAAATCTTCAAGGGCTTATCCGCGGGTATCGAGCAAAATCACAAGTTTCTCGCGCCGAAGCTCGTCAATCACGTCATCCTGCTCACGGATGGCAACACTTACGGCGATCAGGATCGCTGCCTTTCCTTGATCAGAAAAGCAGCAGGTGAAGGGATTATCGTCAGTGCGATGGGGTTGGGCAGCGACTGGAACGACAAATTCCTCGATGAACTCGTGTCGATATCTGGCGGCACGTGTGAGTACATCAAGTCGCCAAGTGCAGTCGTCCGCTTTCTGAACGATCACGTCCGCAGCCTATCGAATGTGTTTGTCGAGCGACTTCAGCTTTCGGTGGCACCGGATGCTGACGTGCATCTAGAGTCAGCCTTCAAGCTCTCGCCGAATCCGCAGCCCCTTTCCGAGCAAGAAGCGATCCTTCCGTTGGGCAATCTCCAAATGAATCGGGTGACATTAGTGCTGCTTCAGTTCGAGATTCCCGCGCACGTCGAAGAAGGCTTTCGGTCGGTCGCACGGATCGTCGCGCGTGGCGATATTCTTGCGAATGACGACTCGCACTATCAAGCACTCAGCGATTTTTCAATTGGCGTCAGCCAACAAGCTGATGCTGAGGAGACACCGTCAGCCATCCTTGACGCACTTGGAAAACTAACGCTGTACCGGATGCAAGAACGTGCTCAAGACGCGCTTGAGCGTGGCGACGTCCACGAAGCAACCCGCCGCCTTGAAAATCTTGCCACCCGTCTGTTAGAGCGCGGCGAAAATGGACTCGCTCAACAGGCTTTAGCTGAGGCAAAACAGGTTGCTTTTACAAGCAGCCTATCCGACAATGGGCGTAAAGCGTTAAAATATGAAACACGTTTCCTACTAAGTCCCGGTAGCGAGCAAGAGAATGAGACAAACCATTAGAGTTACTAACGGCGTGAACAGTCTCATGTGCGGGCTATGCTAGTAGGAAAGCGATTCACACCACAATCGGTGGGAGGAGATGCAACCCTTGTGTTGCGTAAGCGCCTATGAAGATTTGTCCTTACTGCGCTCACCAAAATCGTGAAGGCTTTCTCTACTGCGAAGAATGTGGACAGGCTCTCAATATTGATGGTGTTGGCGCAACACTGCCGACTAAACGCCTAGAAAACGGGACGGATAATTTTGCCGCACATGCGACATGGGGAACTGCACGTTTTGAACATGACGCTGCCATCATTCTGCATATCCAGGATGTCGCTGACTCGATCACGTTTCAACCGCAAGTTCAAACCATTCTCGGTCGATCAGACGTCACGAGTCCGCAGAACCCCGACCTTGATCTTACCCCTTACGGCGGAGTAGAAATGGGCGTATCGCGCGTTCACGCTGCTATTTGCCGCAACGATGATACGTTAACACTGGTCGATAAAGGCAGCGCGAACGGGACACACCTTAACGGGCAACGGCTCGTGCCGGATCAACCGCGTGTTCTCCGCGATGGCGATGAAATTCGGCTAGGAAAACTCGTCGCTCACGTTTACTTTAAACCTAGAAGCTGATGTCCCCGCTTAGCAGGAGGCTCGATGATCACGCTGCTCGTCCATATCAATAACATGGAACCTATTAAAGCCGACGTTGAAGAACTGCCTCAGCAGACAGACTTTACACTCGTCTGCAAGAATCCACGCGAAAAGACGGATAAAGAACTCCCGTGGCTTGAAGAAGGCGTCACAACCGTGATTTTTCCGTGGTGGCGTATCACGTTCATCGAAATCTTACCTTCGGGAGACGATGAAGCAGAGTTCCCACTGCCATTCCGTAACGAGTAGAGGCTATGACGACAAAACTACCAAGAAGTAATCCGCGTGATGGCAAGCGCATCCTCGTCGTGGACGACGAGCCACGCATGATCAACTTCATTCGTATGAACCTTGAACTTGAGGGGCATCAAGTAATCGAGGCGCATAACGGCTTAGAAGCGCTCGAAGCCGTGCGCACCAAACTTCCTGATATTGTGCTGCTTGACGTGATGATGCCGGAACTCGACGGTTTCGAAACGCTGCGGATGCTGCGTGAATTCACAACTATCCCCGTGATTATGCTGACCGCCAAAGGCGAGGAGAATGACCGCGTTTACGGGCTGGAGCTGGGCGCGGACGACTACATTTCCAAACCATTCGGTCCACGAGAGCTTTCTAGTCGTATCAAGGCGGTTTTAAGGCGCGCCGAGATGCCCTCCTCTGCCCCCTCGCAGGCGATCCTCAAGATTGACGACCGGCTGAGCGTGGATTTCAACCGCCGCGAGGTGATCGTCAATGGGGAACGGATCAAGCTGCGACCGACCGAGTACCGCCTGCTCTATCACTTGATCGAGAATGCGGGCTGGACTGTGCCGCACGACCAGCTTTTAGCGAAGGTCTGGGGCTACGAGTACCGCGACGAGGCGCATTATGTCCGGCTGTACGTGAATTACCTGCGCGAGAAAATCGAGGAAGACCCGTCGAACCCGAAGTACATTTTGACGGAGCGCGGGGTGGGCTACCGGTTTGTGGACTTCCAGCATCAGGCTGAGCCGAAGCCCTAGCGCAGTCTCGTTGGCGTTGAAGCGATGTCACGGTACGAGGTGTAATGTCGCGTACGGATGGCGTGAAAATGGGCGGATCGAAGTCCATGCTAGGCGACCGGAAAGTGCCGGATAAAGGATTATCAGCATCAAGCGCATCGTTGGCTATCGCTTCGTCAATTTCAGATATGAGTCCGAGTCAAAAGAATAAGCTGAATCCTCATACTGGAAGTGAAACGGCAAGATTTCTAAAGCACCCATTCTAAAACGAAAAAGTGTATAATTTCTCTTATCAAATTGCAGCATTAGAGAAGGAACCAGCATGTCTGCCGTGAAATTTAGGTTCTTCTCACGTCTAGTGATGGTTGTTGCCTAACCGCGCTGTTTAATATTGCCGCTGCTAACGCCGAAAAGTTGAACCGCAGTCTATCTAGCCCAGCAGATGAGGCGCTCTTTCATTGCAACGGCTTACCTGATAACCAGAGTCAAACCGGTTCACCTACTCCCTGTGCCACCCACCCCGCTGCGCCAATAGCAACGGACGCGTTTGAGACTCAGCTTCAGTTAAGTGGCAGACTGGTTTTTACACGAACGGACTCAGAAAACTCAGATTCGCAGGCAGGCGATGTCTATATCATGAACGCGGATGGCTCAAGACTTGAGCGGTTAACAACAGGTCAACAGGCTTATGAACCCTCGTGGTCACCTGATGGTGAGCAAATTGCATTTGCGAATGTCACATCACACCGTCGAAATTTGTTCTTTATCAATGCGGATGGTACAAACATGCGCCAGATTACGGATTTGCAAAATCCTAGTATGCCAATGTGGTCTCCTAATGGAAGGCAAATTCTGTTTAACGCCACCATGTCCACCAATACTGCCCAAAATGATGGCGTGTTTGTAATGAACGCAGATGGCTTAAACGATTCACAAGCGTTAACAAGTGCTGATGAGGAATGTCTGTGGCCGCGGTGGTCACCTGATGGAAAATTGGTAGTATTTATTAAGCGCGACGCGGAATATCAATACCACCTTTTTGTGATGAATGCGGACGGCACTGATCAGACCGAGATTAATCCCCAAGACACCCTCACCGACGGCTATTACAATGCCGTGTGGTTGGCTGATGGCAACCATATTCTCTATGAAACCGTCGGTGGGTTATTCAGCGTCACGTTGAATGGTTCCAAAACCCAAAAAGTGGCGACATCGAGTGAACTGATTGAGCCGCCATTAGCTCTGTCACCTGACGAAACCTTCGCAGCATTTAGCAATCCGAGCGGGGAGATGTTTGCCTTGAAACTTGACGGTTCAGATTTGCTGATCGATTTGGGAAGGGGACACAGCCCGAGCTGGTCAAGTTAAATTGAAAATCGTCACTCTAAAAAAATAAGGTTTTGTTGCCTAGACGATATAAATAGGGGAACAGCTTCTTATAATTCTCCTATACTCATTTGACGTTGCTCTGACATGCGTTCCCTATACTGATAACATATTCAAAAATCTATCGTAAGCAGAGGGAACGCAAATGAGCAAGATTGTAGGCATTGACTTAGGGACAACCAATTCGTGCGTCGCCGTGCTCGAAAACGGCGAGCCGGTCGTGATCGCGAACGCAGAAGGCAGCCGCACTACCCCGTCGGTGGTCGGTTTTACCAAGAACAACGAACGGATTGTCGGTCAGGCGGCGAAACGCCAAGCAGTGGTTAATCCTGAAAACACGATTTTCTCGATCAAGCGCTTGATGGGTAAGTCGGCGGTGGAAGTCAACGACGAAAGCAAGCGCCTGCCCTACCAAATCGAGGCAGGCGCGACCGGAGACGCGCGCGTCCACATTCCGGCGACCAACAAGAGCTACACGCCACAGGAAATCAGCGCGATGGTGCTGGGCAAGCTGAAGAAGGACGCTGAGGCGTATCTGGGCGAGACGGTCACGCAAGCGGTGATCACGGTTCCGGCGTACTTCAACGACTCGCAGCGTCAGGCAACCAAAGACGCGGGCAAGATTGCGGGTTTGGACGTGCTGCGGATTATCAACGAGCCGACGGCAGCATCGCTAGCTTATGGACTGGATAAGCAGCAGACGGAGACGATCCTCGTCTTTGACCTCGGCGGCGGCACGTTCGACGTGTCGATCCTCGAAGTGGGCGACGGCGTGATCGAGGTCAAGGCGACCAGCGGCGATACGCATCTGGGCGGTGACGATTGGGACGACGCGATTGTTGATTGGCTGGCAGAGGAATTCAAGAAGGATCAGGGCATCGACCTGCGCGAGGATCGTCAGGCGCTTCAGCGGTTGAAGGAAGCGGCTGAGAAGGCGAAGATCGAACTGTCGAACACGGTACAGACCGAGATCAACCTGCCCTTCATCACGGCAGACGCGAATGGCCCGAAGCACCTGACGATGACGCTGACGCGGGCAAAGTTCGAGCAACTGAGCGCCGACCTGATGGCGCGGATCAGCGCGCCGGTGACACACGCACTCGACGACGCCGACCTGACCAAGAACGAGATCAACGAAGTCGTGCTGGTTGGCGGTTCGACCCGTATGCCGATGGTGCAGGAGATGGTTCAAAGTTTGCTGGGCAAGACGCCGAATAAGAGCGTGAACCCGGACGAAGTCGTCGCGATTGGCGCAGCTATTCAAGCAGGCGTGCTCGGCGGCGAGGTCAAGGACGTGCTACTGCTCGACGTGACGCCGTTGAGCCTCGGCGTCGAGACAATGGGCGGCGTGATGACCAAGCTGATCGAGCGCAACACGACTATTCCGGTGCAGAAGAGCGAAATCTTCTCAACGGCAGCCGACAGCCAGACCAACGTTCCGGTTCATGTGCTACAAGGTGAACGCCCGATGGCAGCCGACAATATGTCGCTGGGCATGTTCCAACTGGAAGGAATCACCCCTGCACCGCGCGGTGTGCCACAGATTGAAGTCACGTTCGACATTGACGCCAACGGCATCCTGAATGTGACGGCGACCGACAAGGCAAGTGGCAAGGCGCAGAAAATCACCGTGACCGCTTCGACCAATCTGCAACAGGGTGAGGTCGATAAGATGGTGCGCGAAGCCGACCTGCATCGCACGCAGGACGAGCAGCGCCAGCAAATCGCGCATGCGCGTAACGAGGCAGACACGCTGATCTATCAGGCGGAAAAGACGCTCGGCAGCCTGAACGGTACGCTGAACGAGAACGACCGCGCGAGCATCGAGCAGCAGATCAACGCGCTGCGCGAGGCGACAGCGGGTGAAGACGTGAATAATATCCGTGAGGCGACACAGGCGCTTCAAAACGCGACCTATGCGCTGACACAGCAGATGAACAACGATGCTAGCGCAGCCAACGGCGGCAGCAGCAACCCGCAGGGTAATGGACGTCCCGAAGACGTGGTCGAGGGCGACTTCACCGAAGCGTAACAAGTAGTGAACTGAAAACAAAAAGCGCTGGGCAATATGTCCGGCGCTTTTGATTCCGCTAAAATGATGCCCGTAGGAACATTCTATGGAACGCCCCGCAGACCGATAGTCCCAGTCTTTGCTGCTTTTACGACGCGGGTTCTTCCGCCTCGACGGGTTCAAGCTTCAATTCAGCGTAAGCCTGCTCAAACGATTTGACCATTTCGGCTTTGGCGTCAGCGTCGAGCATACTGCTGCGTACCGCGTTCAGCGCTAGATTTTCGAGTTCTTCCTGTAACAAGCCGCATTGCTCAACCGCTGCAAGATATTCCCCGTTCAGCGAGGTGTGATAGAAGGTGGGCATATCCGAGCCAAGCACCAGCGAAATCCCTGAATCGTAGAGTTTACGCAGCGGATAATCGGCAACGGTTGCGACCCAGCCCTGTTTAACGGCGCGAGTCGGGCTGACGACCATCGTAATGTCGTTATCGACCAGCGCCGTCAGCGTATCGGGCGACTCATCTGCGCCCCACGCATCAATTAAGCGAGTCGGGTTCAGAATCTCAATCGCTTTGAGGATGCTTTCGGCACCCTTCGCGCCCTTCTCACGAATGCGCGCGACCCGCGCCACATCCTTCTTTTCGGCGGATTTGAAGGCGCGCTCGAACTGCCCAATCGGCTGCGAGGCTTCGTCGCCGCTGACGCCGAGCGCAACCACGCCACCACGTCGTGCCGCGGCAGTCGTCGCCCAACGCGCGAGTTCGTCGGCGCGGCGCGGCTCCTCACGCGGGATGATAAAGACCCACGCTAGCTCGATGCCCCACGCCCGCTGGGCGCGGTCACGTCCGTCGTTGATCGCCACCAAGAAATCTTCGAACGACAAGTTCATGTCTGAGAACAGCGCAGGATTGACGCTCATTTCGGCGTAGCGGACGTTTTGTTTCGCCAGCGAGGTCGCAACATCGTAGACGATACGTGTCAGGTCATCGGGCTGCTTGAGCCAACTGGACGCCATGCGCGCAATTTCGTAGACACGGGCGTAGTCCGGTTCGTTGATGAGGCTGACCCAAGTCTCGTAACGCTTGAGCGTTTCGGAGATTTCGTTGTGATCGGCGAGCATCAGCAAAGTCTGCGTCTGGATCGCGCCTTCAAGAAAGACGTTGAGTTCGACTTTGGGCATCGCTTCAATAAAAGCTGTATTGGTCATCAATTATTCCTCTTCTTCGCCGGAATGGGCGTTGAGCGCAACCGCGCTGCGGGGCTGCGGCTGAATCGCCGCCTTGATGAATGCCGTGAACAATGGATGAGGCGCATTGGGGCGGCTCAAGAATTCGGGGTGGAACTGCGTCCCTAGCATAAACGGGTGATCGGCAATTTCAGAGATTTCGACCAACTGCCCGTTGGGGCTAAGCCCACTGAAGCGCATACCACTATCCGTGAATGCCTCGCGGTATTCGTTATTGAATTCGAAGCGGTGACGGTGGCGTTCGGAAATTTCCGGCACATTTCCGTATGCGCGCGCCGCGACCGAATTCTCCGCTAAGCGGCAGGGATAGACGCCTAAGCGCATCGTGCCGCCCATATCGGTGATACTGCGCTGTTCCAGCATCATGTCGATGACCAGATTATCGCTGTCCGCCTCGAATTCGCCGCTGCTGGCATCCTCTAAGCCAAGCACGTCACGCGCAAATTCGATGCACATCGTCTGCATCCCCAAGCATAGCCCAAAGTAGGGGACTTTGTTTTCACGGGCATAGCGCCCCGCCAAGACCATGCCCTCGACACCGCGATAGCCAAAGCCGCCGGGAACGACAATACCATCGACAGACTCCAGCACGTCCCAGCCGCGATCTTTTTCCAGTTCGCCAGAATCGAGCCAGACGATTTCCAGCTTACGATCACAGCCGCTCGCCGCATGGAACAGCGCCTCTTTGACGCTCATGTAAGCGTCGTGGAGTTCGACGTATTTGCCAACGACAGCGATGCGCACCGTCTCGGTTGCTGCACGCATCCGGCGCGCCATGCGCCGCCACTCATCGAGATTGGGCGCGCCCGCTTCAAGTTTCAACTGTTCGACCAGATAATCACCCAGCCCGGCATCTTCAAGCGTCAGCGGCACGTCGTAGAGCAGATCGGTCGTTTCGAGCGCGATGACGGCGCGTTCTTCGACATCGCAGAACTGCGCGATTTTGCTGGTCACATCGCTGCCCACAGGATAATCTGTGCGCGCGATGATGACCTGCGGCTGAATGCCGATGCCGCGCAGTTCACGGACGCTGTGCTGCGTCGGCTTGGTCTTGAGTTCGCCGGTCGCGCCGATATAGGGCAAAAAGGTGACGTGAATGCAGATAGAGTCATTTCGTCCGACGCTGGAACGCATCTGCCGGATGGCTTCGAGGAAGGGCTGCCCCTCGATATCGCCGACCGTGCCGCCGACCTCGACGATCACGACATCGGTATCGGTATCGCTGCCGACGAGCATGATTCGCCGCCGAATTTCGTTGGTGATATGGGGGATAACTTGAATTGTGCCGCCCAGATAATCGCCCCGCCGTTCTTTGTCGATGACGTGGCTGTAGACCTGCCCCGCCGTGACGTTACAGGTTCGGTTGAGGTTCTCGTCGATGAAACGCTCGTAATGCCCCAGATCGAGGTCGGTTTCTGCGCCGTCCGCTGTGACGAAAACTTCGCCATGTTGGTAAGGACTCATCGTGCCCGGATCGACATTCAGATACGGATCAAGTTTCTGAATGGCGACTTTCAAACCACGCGCCTTGAGGATACGCCCGATAGCCGCAGCCGTCACGCCTTTACCAACCGAACTGACGACGCCGCCTGTGCAGAAGATATACTTCGGGTTCATGTCCACCTTTTCGACAGCACTCCACCACCAAAAAAATAAAATTACGGCGGGGATTGATCAATCCCCGCCGTTCAAACTCACAGCAATAAAGCGTTCGTGCTAAACGAGTCGTTCGAGGTCGTCGGCAGTCCGGCGCATGTCGAGCAAGATTAAGCCGAGCCGCGCGCCTTCGCGCACCAAGGTCGTGAGTACCGCTTCTTCACCGACCGACATCAGGATGACGAGACCATCGCCACCGCGAATGTAGACTTGATCGAGTCCGCCGCGTCCAAGCTCGGTCGCAATGCGCTCACCGAGCGACAACATCGCCGCTGACATCGCCGACACCCGATCCTCTTCGACGTTGGCAGGAAGCGAAGATGCCATCGCCAGACCATCAACGCTGACGACTGCTGACGCTTCAATTTCGGGCGTCGTCGCTTGCAAGTCGCGCAGACGATCCACCATTAACTCAGTGCGCGATTTCGCCATAGTGGAATGCTCCTAGAGTTGGGCGCGCCGCCAAAGGATCACGTTTATTATACAGGACGACGCGCAAACAGCAAGACGGTGACCCGAAGCGCGGCAGGGCGCGCGCATAGCCATCGAGTCTGTTATTATCGACAACATCGGCTATACTGAAATCGACTTGTCAACGAGTTAAGTATCCCTATGTCCAATTATCCATCAGAAACTCGCCAGATG
>JBBSNT010000011.1:0-29742 GCA_038260485.1 Aggregatilineales bacterium
ACTGGCGGAAACGTCGGTCGGGCTGGTGTGCAATTCACTCGCGCGCAACCAAGCCTGTTATGGCAACCGGATCGTTTCGGTCGATTTCCAACCCGGTTCAAGTCTCGTCTTTCAGCAATCGGGCGATACGGTTGATCTGCTCGAAGTCAAGCGCCTACAAACGTCGGCACTCGACCAACTGACGCACAATTGGGGGATTGCTGTCCTCAAGGCGCAAGCAAACTTGCCTGATGCGCTCCCCGGTGAAAACGTCACGTTCCTGTTGTTTGGCGATACTACGATTGATAATCCTTCGCCGGACATGCGCGCCGTGACGGTCAGCACGCGAATCGGCAGCGTTGACTGTACTGACGCGCCTGAATCGGCAGTGCTGATCCAGTCGCCGACGGGTTCTCAAGTGACGATGAACCTCAACGGCGCAGACGTGACCCTTGGATCAACGGCATACTTGACCGCCGAAGAGAGTAAGCAGATGACCTTCGCTGTCGTCGAAGGGACGGGCGTCATCACGTCCGGCGGGACGACGCGGATCGTCATTCCGGGCATGCAGGTCAATATTCCGCTCGGCGGCACCGATGGCTTACAAGCCGCTGGCGTACCCTCTAATCCTGAGCCGTTCGACTATGACAAGATCAAACTCGCGCCGTTAAAGCTGCTGGATCGTCCTATCGACATTGACAACCCGGGCGGTACGCAGGAAACAAACATCTCGACGCCGGTCAGTGTCATCACCACGACGCCCATCCCGACGGAAGCAGCCTGCACGCCGCGCACCGATTGGGGCTACCGTTACGTCATCCAGTCAGGCGATAACCTCTCGATCATCGCTCTGAGGCTGAATATACGGACGGCTGATTTGCAAGCGGGTAACTGTATCGCCGATCCGAATCGCTTGATCGCCGGACAATCCATCAACGTGCCTCGCGCGGTGGCGACCAATACGCCACGACGACCTACAGCTACGCCAACACCCATCTCGATAGAGCCGATTGGACCCAACCTGCGCGCGGATATAAATCCGATTGGTTACAGGGACTGTACGATCATCCGTTGGGACGTCGACAACATCAAGGAGGTCTACTTCGAGGGGCAGCCAGTGATCGGTCACGACTCGCGGCAGGTCTGCCCGACCGGGACGACAACCTATACCCTACTCGTGATCCTAGCGGACAAATCGCAACGCACCTACTCGATTACGATCACCGTGCAGGCAACCTGCGGCAATGATATCTGCGAATCCGGCGAGGACAGTTACACCTGCCCCTCCGACTGCTACGTCATCGGTTAACCTAACAAGGTTCGATCAACGAAAGGGGCGCAATGCGCGCCCCTTTTGCATCTCCACCTCGACGTTTCTGTGGTATCCTAACGGCGCAAATTCTCATCAGGATAGAAAGCATGCTCTTGCGCCGAATTCTTATTCTGTTCTTGTTTCTGAGCGCTGTTTATGGCACCGCTTCTTGCAGCGCGCTCAACCCGCCGACCCCCACGCCCATCCCAACTGAACCACCAACGAACACACCGCTGCCAACGAATACCGCAACTTTAACGCTGATTCCGCCAACGGATACGCCAACACTGACGCCTGCGCCGACGGACACGCCGAGCATCACGCCGTCGCCGCTGCCGAATCCGACCGCATCGAACACGCCTGCACCGTCGGTCGCCTTCGGAATCGACAATTCGCAGTCGCTCGATCTGCCTTCGGACATCCTCGCGCGGCTCTCATCGCCGATGATCGCCTTTATCAACACCAACAACCGCACTGTCAGCAACGCGACGCCACAGCCCGGCAATAATATCGAGACGCTGTACTACGTTTCGCCGACAAATTCGGCATCGCGCATCGAGATCACCGAACTCGATGGATCGACCGGACGGCAGATTTTTATCGCACCCAGCGGAACCGCCTTTGCCTACCTACGCACCGACGGCGGGTCGAGCAGCACGGGCTTGTACATCGGCGATCTCTCGATCCGTTTCAGCGCGCGTATCCTGCCCATTCGCTCGCTCACGCAGCGCGGCATTTACAGCGAACCCGCGTGGTCACCGGACGGCAACCGGCTCGCTCTGACGGTTCAAAACGGCTACGATCTCGACATCTACACCATTGAGCCGGACGGATCAAACCCGACTGACCTGACCCGACAGGGATCATATGACTTCTGGCCGGTCTGGTCACCGGACGGCGGTTCGCTCGCCTTCGTCTCGGATCGGGCGCGCTGCCCAAGCTGGGTTCCCGGCGAAGCGGGGACGTGCGACGGCACCGATCAAGCGCCGCCGAATGGTGGCAACATCTTCTTGCTTAATCTCTCGTCGGGCGACGTGCGGCAGCTTTCCGACATCTGGGTGACAGAGCCGCCCGTGTGGGTCAACCCGCGCCAGATCGCCTACGCCAGCGGCGACCCGCTGTTTGGTGATCCACAGCGCTCACTGTGGACGACGGACGTGATCAGCGGCGAATCGCGCGAGGTCACGCTGAACAACGGCGACGTTCCGCTCAAGCTGGCAGAGTCATGGTCACCACAAGGTCAAGCCGTCGTCTTTCAGGCAGCCGGCACATCGAGCGAGATCGTCTTGGCGCAGGTCAACGGCGCGGTGATTGCGCGGCTCACGGACGCACCATTCGCACGCTACGCGATGCGGGCGTCGTGGTCACCGGACGGTACGCGAATTGCCATCGGTGGCGTGAGCGGACAATGCCCTTACGGGGCGATTGTCGTTGACGACAACCTGAGCACCATCGCTCGCACGAACCCGCCGCCGACCATGTGCGAACCCGTCTATTCGCCAGATGGACGCTGGCTCACTTTCAGCGGAATCAACCCACGTATTGATGGGCGCAGCGACGTCTACGTCGCCAATTCGAACGGCTTAGGTGCAGTTTCACTCACGGGCAGCCTGCGTGGGCTAATCGACCTGATCGGCTGGGTCGGCGGGTGACAAATTGCGCAAAGACGTAGGGGCGAGTTTAAGGCAAACCGAAGGTTTGCACCCTACGAGCATTTTCAATATCGAATTTACATTCATGGAGGACATTTTATGACCCAATTTAACGAGCGTATCGCCGTCGTGACCGGCGGCAGTCGCGGAATCGGGCGCGGAATCGCGCTGGAATTAGCCAAGCGCGGCGCAACCGTGCTTGTCAACTACAACAGCAGCGCCGACGCCGCTAACGAGGTTGTCTCGCAGATTACGTCCGCTGGCGGCAAAGCCGAAGCAGTTCAAGCGGATGTCGGCAACGAGGCGGACGCTACGCGCTTGATCAAGACGGCTATCGATACCTACGGCAAGATCGACATCCTGATCAACAATGCTGGAACGACGCGCGATAACCTGATCATGCGGATGAGCGCCGCCGACTTTGACACCGTCATCGAAACCAACCTGCGCAGTACATGGCTGTGTTCAAAAGCCGCCGTCCAGTCGATGATGCGCAAACGCTACGGGCGGATCGTCAACATTACCAGCGTCAGCGGGATTATGGGGAACGGCGGGCAGACCAACTACAGCGCCAGCAAAGCCGGAATTATCGGTTTGACGAAAGCACTCGCCCGCGAAGTCTCGTCGCGCAGCATCACCGTCAACGCGGTCGCGCCCGGTTTCGTCGCCACTGACCTGACCGCCTCGCTGCCCGAAGAGATCGCCAAGCGCATTAACGAAAACATCCCGCTCGGTCGTTGGGCAACCATCGAGGACGTGGCAGAGGCAACCGCCTTCCTCGCCTCGGACGCCGCGAGTTACATCACGGGGCACATTCTGAACGTCGATGGCGGGTTAGCGATGTAAGGCAGGCGAAAGTTAAAAGTAAGCGAAGTTAAAAGCGAAACCGACGTTGGCTTCGATTTTTAACCCAAATGGAGCGCAGCGATATGCCTACCCTATTCGATAAAATCATCAAGCGAGAAATTCCAGCGGAGATCGTCTTTCAGGACGACCGTGTGACCGCTTTCAAGGACATTCATCCGCAAGCGCCCGTCCACATCCTGATTGTGCCGAATCACGAAATCCCCACCGTCGATGACGTGACGCCCGAAGACGAGGCTGTGCTCGGTCACCTGTTCGTCGTTGCCAAGCAAATCGCGCGTGACCTCGGCATCAGCGACAGCGGCTATCGCTTGTTGATCAACTGCAAGGGTGATGCCGGTCAGGAAGTCTATCACCTGCACATGCACTTGCTCGGCGGGCGACCGTTAGGTCCCATGCTGGCAAAGCGGGGGTAACTCGTTTCAAAAGTAGGAGTCTAGGGGCGACCTGTCAGATCGCCCCTACAGACGATATTCGGCTTAGCTCGCTGTGGTGACTTCCGCCGTTGGTTCGATGGTCGCTTCGGGCGTTATTTCTGCGGTCGGCTCAACCGTCGCAGAAGCGAGTTCACCAGCTTCTACGGTTGCCTCGCTCGTCGCTTCGAGCAGCGGTTCAGCGGTTGCTTCCGGCGTGGCTGAACCGTACAACGTTTTCGCCCGTTCAATTTGCGCATCAATGTAGGCAAGAATAGCAGCATTGTCGGTCAGCGGCTGCTGATCTTCGTCAAGCGGCACAACGCCGTTGACGGTGATCGTCGGCGTTCCTGTAAAGTTCAGCAGCGATGCCGATTGGCTGCGCGCCAACGCCAGCGTATCCCCCGGTTCACCGCTGTTGATACAGCTATCGTACTGACCTCGATTCAACTCTAGCGCCTCGACACCCGAAATAATGCGGTTATTGGTGAAAGCCTGACTCCCGTACTGCCCCTGCCATTCGAAGAGCGCATCGTGAAACTGCCAGAACTTGTCCTGATCCGCTGCGCAGAGCGCTGCCGCTGCCGCACCTTGCCCATTAGCGATACCGCCAAAGCCGTAGAGCGGCACGTAAGTCAGCGACATGTAGCCGTCTTCAACGCGGCTGACAAGGTCATCGATCACTTCTGCGTGAAATTCATAGCAGTGTGGGCAGTCAAAACTCGAATACTCGGCGACCTGCACAGGCGCGCTCGCCGCACCTAAGCGGGGATAGCCGTCCTGAGTGATTGTGTGCGCGACGTTCTCGTAGCGCGTCAGTGCCGCTTCGGAGATTGGCGCTTCGGCGGGCGCGTTCACGATGAAGAAAACAAAAACAATCACCGCGACCACTGCAATGGCAATAATCACATAAGTGATGATCTGCCGCTGGCGGCGTTCGCGCTCACGCTCCTTACGGCGTTCAGCAGTCCGCGACGATGGACGCACTGGTGTCTTCGATGTGGTACTCGGTTTGTTGCGATCTTTCGCCATAAAAGCCTCATCCTACGAATAGTCCGCATTAGTCTACAACGCGCGGCGTAAACTGCAAAGCGTCATTCGCGTAAAGAATGATCTGACAAACGGTAGGTTTTCAGGTAAAATGGACGCCCATCACATTCAGACCGACTCCTAGTTTTATCTCTCTCCGCCGGCTGTCGATTCGCCGGCAGCTTCAGCGACAAAGGAAGATTCTATGCGAGTGGATACTTTCGGTACACGCGGCACGTTTGACACCGGAAATGGCGAGGCAGTCATTTACCGCTTGAACAAACTTGCCGAGCAAAATATTGGTCACATCGATCAACTGCCTTTCAGCATCAAAATCCTGCTCGAAAACACGCTCCGCAATCTCGACAACTTCGAAGTCTCGGAAGACGCAGTGCGCGAAATCGCCAACTGGAACGCCGCCGCGCCCCAAGTCATGGAAATCCCGTTCAAGCCGTCGCGGGTCGTCCTTCAGGACTTCACAGGCGTGCCAGCGGTCGTTGACCTCGCCGCGCTGCGCAGCGCAATTGCACGCTTCGGCACCAATCCGCGCGCGATCAATCCCGGCGTCCCGGTCGATCTTGTGATTGATCACTCGGTGCAGGTGGATCACTTCGGCACGCAGGACTCGATCCGCTTCAACGCGCAGCGCGAATTCGAGCGCAACCGCGAACGCTACGAGTTTTTGCATTGGGGGCAGAAAGCCTTCGATAATTTCCGCGTCGTTCCTCCGGCAACAGGTATCGTTCATCAGGTTAATCTTGAGTACCTCGCCCACGTGGTGATGACGAAAGAAGAAGACGGGCAACTGGTCGCCTTCCCCGACTCGCTGGTCGGGACGGACAGCCACACGACCATGATCAACGCGCTGGGCGTGTTTGGTTGGGGCGTTGGCGGTATCGAAGCCGAAGCCGCTATGCTCGGTCAGCCGATCTACATCCTCATGCCGCAGGTGATCGGCTTCAAACTGACGGGTAAGCTGCCTGAAGGCGCAACCGCAACTGACCTCGTGCTGACCATCGTCCAGATGCTGCGCAAACGCGGCGTGGTCGATAAATTCGTTGAATTCTACGGACCGGGCTGCGGCAAACTGAGCCTGCCGGATCGCGCGACGATTGCAAACATGGCTCCCGAATATGGCGCAACCATGGGCTTCTTCCCGGTTGACGAGGAGGCGCTCAATTATATGCGCCGCACCGGACGCGATGAGGCGCTGATCACGTTGGTCGAACGCTACACGAAGGAACAGGGCTTGTTCCGTACCGACGACACGCCTGATCCGGTCTTCACAGATGCACTCGAACTCGACCTCACAGAAGTTCAGCCGAGTATGGCAGGCCCGAAACGCCCGCAGGATCGCATTCTGCTGCGAGACATGAAGTCCACCTTCGAAAAAGCGCTGCAAACCCCTGTTGACCAACGCGGCTTTGCGCTGAGCGATGAAGCGCTGGCGCGCGAGGCAACCGTCCATGACAACGGCACCAGCGCCAAAGTCGGTCACGGCATCGTCGTGATCGCCGCGATCACAAGCTGCACCAACACCAGTAACCCGATGGTCATGATGGCTGCGGGCTTGCTGGCGAAGAAAGCGGTCGAAAAGGGTCTGGATACCAAACCCTATGTCAAGACCAGCCTTGCACCCGGTTCGCGCGTCGTGACCGAATACTACGACAAAGCCGGACTGACGCCTTATTTACAGGCGCTCGGCTTCCACACGGTTGGTTACGGCTGCACGACCTGCATCGGCAACAGCGGGCCGCTGCCGCAGAAAGTCGCCGAAGCTGTGCGCGAGGGCGATCTGGTTGCCGCTGCCGTGCTGAGTGGTAACCGCAATTTCGAAGGACGCATCAACCCGTTGGTGAAGGCGAACTACCTCGCCTCGCCGCCGCTGGTGGTCGCCTACGCGCTCGCGGGGACAGTCGATATCGACATGACGAACGAGCCGTTGGGCAGCGACAAGGACGGCGAACCGGTTTACCTGCGTGACATTTGGCCGACGCAGGAAGAAGTCTTACAAGCGGTGCAGCAGGCGATTACGCCGGAGATGTTCCTGCGGCAGTATGGTAACGTCTTTAACGGCAACGATACGTGGAACGCCATCACCGGCAGTGAAGGTGACGTCTACCAGTGGGACAATACGAGCACCTACATCCACGAGCCGCCCTTCTTCATCGACATGCCGCGCCAGCCTGAAGGCGTCAAGCCGATCAAGAACGCGCGGGTGCTGGCACTGCTGGGCGATTCGATCACTACTGACCACATCTCGCCCGCCAGCGACATCCCTGTCGATAGCCCCGCAGGACGCTACCTGATGGAGCACGGCATCGAGAAGCCGGACTTCAACACCTACGGTACGCGACGCGGCAATCATGAAGTCATGATCCGGGGGACGTTCGCCAATATCCGCCTGCGCAATCAGCTTGTCCCCGGCAGCGAAGGCGGCGTCACGATGCACTTGCCCGACGGCGAAGTCATGAGCATCTACGACGCCTCGGTGAAGTACATCGCTGATGGGACGCCGCTGGTCGTGATCGCTGGAGCAGAATACGGCACGGGTTCAAGCCGTGACTGGGCAGCGAAAGGCACGATCCTGCTCGGCGTCAAGACGGTGATCGCCAAGTCGTTCGAGCGCATTCATCGCAGCAACTTGGTAATGATGGGCGTGCTTCCGCTTCAGTTCAAAGAAGGCGAAGATGCGAAGGTGCTCGGCTTGAACGGACGCGAAACCTTCGACATCGTCGGCATCTCCGGCGAACTCAAGCCGAAGCAGGACGTTCACATCATTGCGACGGATGCCGAAGGCAACACGAAGGAATTCACGGTTACGGCGCGGCTCGATACCGACGTCGAAATCGAGTATTACCGCAACGCGGGCATCCTTCAGACGGTGCTGCGCAAGTTTCTGAACTAAGCGATACCCCCGTATTTGCATCTTGTAGGGGCACGGCATGCCGTGCCCCTACGTTTAATCTAGGACTCCCTCTTTGGCAGACAAAGTGACGATTTACAGTGATGGCGGGTCGAAGCCGAATCCCGGTCCCGGCGGATGGGCAGCGCTGCTGATCTCTGGCGAACACCAGAGCGAGATCAGCGGCGGCGAGTCGCACACAACCAATAATCAGATGGAACTGACCGCCGCGATCAAGGCGCTAGAAGCGCTCACTCGCCCCTGCGAGGTCGATTTCTACACCGACTCGCAGTATTTGCGGCAAGGCATCACCGAGTGGATCAAGAAGTGGCGCGCCAACGGCTGGATGACGAGCGCGAAGAAGCCCGTGCTCAACCAAGCGCTGTGGATGGAACTGTACGACCTGACGCAGCAGCATCGGATTCACTGGCATTGGACACGCGGTCACGCGGGTGATACATTCAACGAACGGGTGGATCAGTTGGCGACTGAAGCACGCCAAAGCCTCCGCTAGCCACATAAAGGGGTAAATATAGATGGCGAAAATGTCTGACCGGGTTGCCGACTTTGGCACCACGATCTTCACCGAAATCAATCTGCTGGCGCAGCAGCACAACGCGCTCAATCTCGGTCAGGGCAAGCCGGATTTCGACGCGCAGCCGGACATTATCGCGGCGGCAGTGCGCGCGCTCCAAGCGGGCAAGTACAACCAGTACGCGGCGGGTCCCGGTGCGCCATCGCTCAAGCAGGCGATTGCCGCTCACGCCAACCGCTTCTACAACCTCGAGATTGACCCCAACGCGGGCGTCGTCGTCACGGCAGGCGCGACCGAGGCAATTTTCTCGTCAGTGCTTGGCTTGGTCGATAAAGGCGACGAGGTGATCGTGATCGAGCCGTACTTCGACAGCTATGTCCCCAATATCACGATGGCGGGCGCAACACCGATCTATGTGCCGCTGCATCCGCCGGAGTGGACATTCGACCCCGACGAACTGCGTAAAGCCTTCAACACCAAAACACGCGCAATCATCCTCAACACGCCGCACAACCCGACTGGGCGCGTCTTTACGCTCGAAGAACTGACCCTAATTGCCGACCTGTGCAAAGAACATGACGTGACGGTTATTTCGGACGAGGTCTACGAGCATCTGATCTTCGACCACGCGAAGCACATCCCGATAGCGACGCTGCCGGGGATGTTCGAGCGCACGGTCACGGTCAGCAGTTTGGGCAAAAGCTTCAGCGTGACGGGCTGGAAGATCGGTTGGGTTTACGGCGCGCCCGATTTAGTGACGGGCGTTGGACGCGCGCACCAGTTCGTGACCTTCGCGGTCAATCATCCGGCGCAGGAAGCTGCCGCCTATGCGCTCAGCCTGCCGGGGACGTACTTCGAGGAATTTCAAGCGATGTACACGACCAAGCGCGACTTGATGATGCAAGCGCTCAACGGTGCGGGCATGAAAGCACGCCAACCCGAAGGCACCTATTTCGTGATGGCAGATTTCTCGGAAGTGTTCGACGGCGACGACATCGACTTCGCCAAGTACCTGACGGCGGAAATCGGCGTTGCCTGCATCCCGCCGACCTTCTTCTACAGCACGGGTCACGCCCACATGGCGAGCACACAAGCGCGCTTCGCCTTCTGCAAATCTGACGATCTGCTGCGACAGGTCGGCGAAAGACTCATCAATATTGGAAAATAATTTGACCCCAGAGGACACAGAGCGCATAGAGAACAGTCTTTGTGTCCTCTATGCGCTCTGTGGTTAGAGCCTTTCTGCAAATCGCTAGAGCATGAGCGGCAGCGCTCCAGCCACGAACAGCCCACCGAGCAAAGTCCCTAGAATAATCGACGTGATGATCACCGCGACGACCATCACCACCGCCGTGATCCATTTCTGGTTCGAATCGGTGAACAGGTGCAGACGCTCGAATCCTTCGGAAATCAGGATGAACTCATAGATACTCAGCGCGAGCGTCAGCAATCCCGTGCCAATACCAAACAAGTTGAACGCCAACCCCAACGCGCTGCTGATGATCAGCACAGGTGCCCAAACCAGCGCGACGGTATAGCTGTGCTTGATCAACGACCCGCCCCCGCCCTGACTGACCGCCCAACGATACGAAGCGTAACAGCCGGCGAAAAGCGCCACAAGCGCAATCGGCAGTGAAAAGAACGGCGTCAGCAGCACGGCAATAATATTGAACAACGACGTTGAAAAGCGGATTTGTAAAAAGAGGGCATTAAAGATTGACAGGATCGCGCTGCCTGCCGCTGCCGTCCCCGCGATCAGCCAGAAACGCCACCATGTCGCCTGTTCGACTTCGTCGGCGTAAACACCGGGCTTGCGCAGTAGAACGTCGAAGCCTTTACGAACGAGCATCACCCCATCGCGGAACAAATTCTCCCACGAGACGCGCTCCGGCGCATCGGGAATCTGAAACGGCAGCTTGAAACTGACATCGCTGTCTGCTTCACCCAGTTTTGCGCCGAACGACGGGTCAAGCGGGCGAATGCGCGATTTACGAGCGCCGCTTGGCGTCGGTGTCGATGTTGGCGTCGGTTCAGGCTCAGCTTCTGCTTCGCGCGCCTTGATGCGATCCAATACTTCACGCGCTTTCGGATTGCCGGGATTAATCTCTAGCACCTGCTCCAAATATTGTTTACGCAGCGCGGGATCGCTTTCCGACGCCGCGAGGTAATACCAAGCTTGCTCATTTTCGGGGTCGGTTTTGACGACGTCGGACAATAATTCGTGCGCTTTTGCCCGATCACCCGCCTGAAACGCGGCGATCCCCTCTTGCAGCTTATCTTCTCCGGGAAACATACTCGCCCTTTCGCCTTGCTCTCGATGCCTGCCTACAAGGTTTATTATACGTAAGAATAGCGCGCAAAGCTGCATTAACGCCGCTATCATGGAGTAGAATCGCTTCTTTGTTCACTTCATGAGACTCGTTCAATGCCCCAACCGATCACCGACTTGCACCAAATTCGCCAGCTTGCCGACCTGAACCACGCCCGATTTGAGCTGCTGCGCTATCTGCTCGAACGGCGCACCAAGCTCGACGACGCGAAGTTTGACGCTTTCGTTGACGAGGTCGCCGCGCCGATTATCGCCGCGATTGACTGTACACAGTGTGCCAACTGCTGCCGCAGCCTCGACGTGTATCTGGTCGAGGACGACGCGCGCCGCCTCGCCGATGGGCTGATGATTCCGCTGAGCGAAGTTGAAACGCGCTACGTCGATCACGAAGCGGCGGCAGCAGTCGAAGAATGGGGCAAGTTTCGTGCGCGACCATGCGCTTTTCTGGACGGCAAGCTCTGCTCGGTCTACGATCACCGACCGGAGTCGTGCCGCCTCTACCCCACCTTCACGCCCGATTTCCGTTGGACACTCGAAGACATCATCGAAGGCGCGGGGCTGTGTCCGATTATCTACAATGTCCTCAGCGACTTGTGTGACCGTCTGCTGCCCGCGTCAAAATCACCGACACAGCAGCAACTCTAGCCGAAGCGTCGGCTTTTCGGGCTTGAGAAAATCCGCCGTGACCGCTATAACCGCCTCAAAGATCACGATTTGGAGCAGTAATGCGTTTATTTATCCTACTGATCACGGCGCTGATTTTGACGAGCGCCTGCAACCTGAACAGCCAGCCCGCGACTCCGACTGCCGCGCCGCCGACCCCCGCGTTTGAGCAGACGATGACCATCCAAACGACGACCATACCAGCATCACTGACACCGCTGCCAGGTGCGATCAGCACAGGTGGCGTGACACGGACACCCTTCGGTATCCAGTCCGCGCCAACTGCGCAGACCATCGGCACGCCGGGGGCTTTTCCAACAGGTGTAGGCGGCGAACGCGCGAGTATCAGCAGCCCAGCGAATGGTGCAACCGTCAGCGGGCTGCCACTCACCATCAACGGCGTCGTCTCCAACCTGACTCAAGACAGTTTCACCTTGCAAGTCTTTGATCCGACGGGTCAGTCGCTGACGCCTGCGCAGACGATCGGCTTGAGCAACCCGAACCACGTCGCCGACGTGCTGTGGTCAGCATCGGTCATGGTGAGCGGCTTATAACGGCGCGGCGCAGATTCGCATCAGCGCCCGCATCGCTGATGGTACAAGCGCTGTGATCGGTGCAGCAAATGTCAACATCACACCTGCGACCGCCAATGCAGCGCCAGCAAATGGTAGCGAGTCGGGGAACAGCATTACCTCGCCCACCAGCGGCAGCGCCGTCTCTGGCGATCCGATCACCGTCACGGGGACGGCGGGCGGCATCGCTGATAACCAATTCACGCTGCTGCTGCTCAACAGTGCTGAAACGGTGCTCAACAGCCAAGTGATCACATTGACGGGCGCGGAGCAGAACAGCGTGCCGTGGTCAGCGACGCTCGGCACGGGCGGCTATCGCGGTAGCGCCGAAATCCGCGCGGTGGTAATCCAGAACGGGCAGCAGACGACCATCACCAGCGCGACCGTCACCCTACAGTAGAGGCAAATGTCGATGCGAATCGCCCTGCTTGCAGACAGTCATGGTAGCGCGCCAGTTGGATGGCACGCTGGGATGGCATTTTATACAAGCCGACGTATACTGAATAAGCGAACATCTGTATCTATTTTTAAGCAAGAATTCGGAACACTATAATGCCTGACACAAAGCACTTCATCGCCATCGCCGGGAATATCGGCGCGGGCAAAAGCTCGCTGACGCACCTGCTCTCGCAAGCCTTCGGCTGGGAGCCGTTCTACGAAGCCGCCGCCGAAAATCCCTATTTGGTGGATTTCTACGCCGATATGACGCGCTGGAGTTTTCACTCGCAGGTCTTTTATCTGGGCAAACGGCTGGAGCATCATCGCCAATTGGTCGATCATCCCGGCAGCGTCGTCCAAGACCGCACGGTCTACGAAGATGCTGAAATCTTCGCGCGCAACCTCTATGAGCAGGGGCAAATGTCCGACCGCGATTACGACGCCTATCGCCGTCTCTACCGCGCGGTCAGCAGTTTCCTGCCGCCGCCCGATCTCATCGTCTACCTGCACGGGAGCGTCACCGTTTTGAGCGAGCACATCGCGCGGCGTGGCAACGATTACGAGCAGAGCATCAGCCCCGCCTATCTCCAGCAGTTGAACCGCCTCTACGAAGCGTGGATCGGCGATTGGACAGCGTGTCCGATTGTCACGGTCGAGATGGACGGCATCGACTTCTTGCAAAACCCACACGACCTCGCTGGAATCATTGCCCTGATCAACGGATCGCTGAAGCACCATACGCACTGATTGTTTTAAACCACCTGTTATGATAAGTTCTATGTAAGGGCGTTCAATAGAGCACCCTTACGAATTTTGCCATAATTTCTACAAATCCTGTTTGTTAAATCTACCTAACATTAATGGACAAAGTTTGGTCTGCGTGCTATACTGAGTCGATGTTATTGATACGATTAATCTGATGATTTCTTTATGGATTACGGTTCATGCCCGATAATGAGCTTGATTCAGACCTGCTGAACTACATCGTCCGGCAGGGATTTCAACCGGGGGATCGGCTGCCGACAATCAGCGAGCTTCAAGACGAGCAGCACCTCGGCATCAGCATCAGCAAAGTGCGCGAACAACTCGAAGTGGCGCGGGCGCTCGGCTTAGTCGAAGTCCGATCCAAAACGGGCATGAAGATGAAGGCTTACAGCTTCGCACCTGCGGTCAGCCTCAGCCTCTTATTCGCCCTCGCCCAAGACCAGCATACCTTCGAACTGTTCGGTGAAGTCCGCAATCACATCGAGGCTGCCTTCTGGAACGAGGCTTGCGAGCGCCTGCTTGACGAAGATAAGCAGGTCATGGGTGACTGCCTCGCCAGCGCGCGCGCCAAGCTCCACAGTAAGCAGATTCGCATCCCCAACGAAGAACATCGCACCTTTCATCTCACCGTCTTCCGACGCTTGGACAACCCGTTTGTCATGGGCATCCTCGAAGCTTACTGGGACGCCTATAACGCCGTCGAACTTAACCGCTATTCCGACTACAGTTATCTCCAGCAGGTGTGGGATTATCACGAACGCATCTTCGCGGCAATTTGTGACTGCGACTACGACGCCGCCAAAGCGCTGTTCGTCGAACACACCAACTTGATCCGTTATCAACCCCGGATGCAGCGCATTCACGCTGCGCCGGATGTCGAAAATTCAGAGACAGAAGGAGACTTTGTTCCACCCAAATAGTTTTTTAGCTCTCAATATTTGATCATGCTCGTTTGAAATGATGGCTCAAAATGCTCGCAAATTCATAGGACGTGAAAATGGCAGTTGAACTTCAACCCGAAGTACAGATCAGCGGTTACAAAGCCGGAGTCAATGACTTTGCACTGATGGTCGCAACCAAGAACGGGTCGGGCAGTCAAACCTCGAACCTCGTCTTGATCCGCTCACTTTACAAGATGGGTATTCCCGTCAGCGGTAAAAACCTGTTCCCTTCGAACATCAAAGGCTTGCCGACGTGGTACACCATTCGCGCCAGTAAGGACGGCTATACGGCGCGGCGCGCAACGACAGAAGTCTCAGTCGCCTTCAATCAGGATACAATCAGCGAGGACATTGCCAATGTTCCCGAAGGCGGCGTCTTGATCACCAACGCCGACCTGAAATACAACGTCGCGCGCGAGGACATCATCGTCTACGAACTGCCGGTCAAGGAAATCCTAAAACAGGCGGATTTCCCGAAGGACTTCGCTGACCGGATCGCCAACATGACTTACGTCGGCGCGTGCTGCTTCCTGTTCGACATCCCGCTCGATATTGCTTACGGCGCGCTGCTCGACCAGTTCAACAACAAAGAGAAGCCCGCCAAGATGAACCACAGCGTGATTGAACTCGCTTATCACTGGTCAGAGGAAAACCTGACCAAGCGTGATGAATATCGCGTTGAGCCGCTCAACCTGACCGCAGGTAAAATGCTGATCGAAGGCAATGATGCTGCCGCGCTCGGCGCACTATTTGGCGGCGTGAGCGTCGTCGCGTGGTACCCGATCACCCCTTCGACCAGTGTGATCGATAACATCATGGGTCACATGAAGATGCGCCAAGACCCCGAAACAGGCAAAAGCACCGTCGCTATCGTGCAGGCGGAGGACGAACTCGCCGCCATTGGCATGGTGATCGGCGCAGGCTGGGCGGGTTCGCGCTCAATGACGGCAACCAGCGGTCCCGGCATTAGCTTGATGGCAGAATTCACGGGTTTGGCATACTTTGCTGAAATCCCGTGCGTGATCTGGGACATCACCCGCATCGGACCGAGCACCGGCTTGCCGACGCGCACGGGTCAAGGCGACCTACTGTTCCTCTACTACCTCGGTCACGGCGATACGAAGCACATCGTGCTGATGCCCTCGAACGCAGAAGAATGCTTCGAGTTCGGCTGGCGCGCCTTCGACATCGCCGAGCAGATTCAGACGCCTGTCTTTGTCATGAGCGACCTCGACCTCGGCATGAACCTATGGTTGAGCGAACCGTTTACGTATCCTGACACGCCGATTAATCGTGGCAAGCGGCTCGATAAGGTTGAGCTTGAGGAATTCTTCGCGGAGCATGGCGAATGGTTCCGCTTCCGTGATTACGACGGCGACGGCATCCCTTACCGCACTGTTCCCGGCACGGATCACCCACGCTCGGCGTTCTTCACACGCGGCACTGGGCACAATGACATGGCGGTTTACAGCGAGCGCAGCGACGACTGGGTGCAGAATCTCCAGCGCATCCACCGCAAGTTCAACACTGCGCGCGGCGTCGTCCCGCAGCCCGTGACCGACTACGACGCCAACAAATCGATTGGCATCCTCTCCTACGGGTCGAACGACGCGGCGATCCAAGAAGCGCGCGACCGCATGGTCGCGGACGGCATCGAAACCAATTACATGCGCGTTCGCGCCCTGCCGCTCTCGCAGGACGTCTACGATTTCTGCAAGAAGCACGAGCGCGTCTACGTCGTCGAGAACAACTTCGACGGGCAAATGTGGCAGATTTTGCGTACTGAAGTCCCCGGCGACGCCTCGAACCTGATTTCGCTGGCACTCGGCGACACCCTGCCCATGACCGCCCGTTGGGTTCACACACGTATCTTCCAAACAGAGCAGAAGTAGGTGAATGACTATGACTGATGCAACGCCCCTTAAGCGTGAAGATTATCGCGGCAACAAGAGCACTCTGTGCCCCGGCTGCGGTCACGACTCGATCTCGAACCAGATTATCAGCGTTGCCTACGAACTCGGCTTACCGATGTGGCGCGTCGCCAAGCTGAGCGGCATTGGCTGCTCTAGCAAGACACCCGCCTACTTCTTACGCGGGTCGCACGGCTTCAACTCGGTACATGGACGGATGCCGTCCGTCGCGACTGGCGCGATGCTGGCGAATCAAGACCTGATCGCTATCGGCATCAGCGGTGACGGCGATACGGGCAGCATTGGTTTCGGGCAGTACAAGCACGCCGTTCGCCGCAACGTCCCGATGGTCTACATCATCGAAAACAACGGCGTCTACGGCTTGACCAAAGGACAGTTCTCCGCGACTGCCGACGAAGGGCAGCACCTCAAGTATTACGGCACCAACGAACTGCCGCCGATTGACCTGTGCCTCGAAGCGGTGGTCGCGGGCGCGACCTTCGTTGCACGCAGTTTCTCTGGCGACGCCTCGCAGGTTCGGTCACTGCTCAAGGCGGCTATCGCCCACAAAGGGATGGCAGTGCTGGACATCGTCAGCCCGTGCGTGACCTTCAACAACGCGCCGGACTCGACCAAGAGCTTTCCCTACGGTATGGAGCATGAGATTCAACTGCAAGAGATCGAAATCCTCGCGCCGGGATACGTGCCTGATCGAGAAGAAATCACTGTTGAACCCTACGGCGAAGGCGAAATCATCGAAGTCGAGATGCACGACGGCTCGTACATCCGGCTGAAGAAGCTCGACCGGGGACATGACCCGCGCAATCGCGGTGAAGCCTTCCGCGTGCTGCAAGAAGCCGAACGCGATCAACTGCTGCTAACCGGATTGATCTACTATGAAGAGCCGCGCAATACGCTGCCTGAATCGCTCAACCTGAGCGACACGCCGCTGGCTCAGCTTCAGGGCGACGCGCTGCGCCCGTCGAAGCAGGCGCTTGACGACTTGATGAAGCAGTACATGTAATCAGCAGAGAGACGGGCGAAACTTCACCCTCGCAAAACGAAAGGCGGACACAATGTCCGCCTTTTTTGATCCTATTTTCTGTTCGACTTAGGCTATCAGCTAGGCGGGTTCGAGTTCAGGTGCGTCATCCGCCGCTGCCGACGGTGCGGGCGCGCCGCCAGCGCTATCGCCTTCCTGCGCCCCTTGCTTGATGAGCAGCCGCACTGATTCGAGCGCCGTTTCCATATCTTCAAAAGCAGCAGTCGCCGTACCCGTGTTCACCATCGCGTTACGGGCGAACTCGATCCACGTGGTCGTGCCGACGAAGGTCACCCGAATCTGGTTATCCGACGTCGAGGCAGCCCCGCTCTGCCGTGCAAGCTGAATCGCTTTTGCCATTTCGAGGAAATTGCTATTCGCCTCACGAACATCGGTGATGCGGTAAAACGTACCCGACGCATCCCCAATTAAGGGCTTACTCTGCAAATAAATCTCACGAATATCATCGACGGTGACGTAACCCGTCAGCGTAGCAACTAGAATAGGCTCGTTCGAGAGACGTTCTACGGTAACGGGCATAGTGACCTCGCTTGGTTATAAGTAACTGTGACTCTATTTTAGGAGGAATGGCTCAATTTTAGGCTAAAGAATTGACTAAACCCAAATTTCATATACTAAATTTCTATTAAGACAATGTAATCTTTACTTAACCAGTTTAAGACAGATAAATGCCTGCTGTATAACCCTTGCGCCACGTAAGAATCTAGGCAATAAATAAGGTATTCCGATACTCACTATAGGAGATGCAGATGCCGGATTTTTATCGCCTTGACGTAGATGCAGCCGCAGCAGAACTCGACAGCGACCCTAAAAGCGGCTTAGCGCCAGACGACATCACCCGGCGGCGCGAACAGTACGGCGCGAACATGCTCCCTAGCGGTGAACAGGTCAAGCTGCTTGATTTAGTCGTCGCGCAGTTCAAGAACATCATGGTGATCATTCTGATCGTCGCGGCGGTCGTGTCGCTGTTCTTGGGCGATGTGAAAGACGTGATCGTGATCCTCGCCATCGTCGTCGCCAACGCCGCGTTGGGGACGTATCAAGAGTATCAAGCAGAGCAAGCGCTCGAAGCGCTGAGTTCGATGCAAGTGCCGCAGGTGCGCGTCCGGCGCGGCGGCGAGGTCAAACAGATCAGCGCTGATGAACTCGTTCCCGGCGACATTGTCCTGCTCGGTGAAGGCGACCGCGTGCCCGCCGACGGACGGCTGGTCGTCAGTTCGAATCTGCAAGTCGAGGAAGCCGCGCTGACGGGTGAATCGCAAGCAGTTTTCAAGAATACGGCTGCCATCGACGAGCCAAACATCGGCTTAGGCGACCGTCACAACGCTGTCTACATGGGCACAGCCGTCACCTACGGGCGCGGCGAGATGTTGGTCACGGGGACGGGTTTGCAAACCGAACTCGGCAAAATCGCCAGCATGTTGATGGACGTCGAGGAAGGCGAAACGCCGCTGCAAAAACGGATCGACCGCTTGGGCGTCGTGCTGGTACGCGGGGCGGTGGCGGTGGTGATCGTCGTCTTTATCGCTGGAATTCTGCGCGGAATTGCCGTGCAGGAGATGCTGATCACCTCGATTAGCCTCGCCGTCGCCGCCGTGCCGGAAGGTTTGCCCGCCGTGATCACGGTGGCGCTCTCGCTCGGCGCGTCGCGGATGGTCAAGCGACACGCGCTGATCCGCCGCCTGCCCGCCGTCGAAACACTCGGTTCGGTCACAACAATTTGCTCGGACAAGACCGGCACGCTCACGCGCAACCAGATGACGGCGACGCGCTTCGCCCTGCCCGGTTACGACGACGTGGTGATTACGGGCGTCGGTTATGCGCCTCAAGGCGATTTCATCGCGCACGGCGACGACGATCAGCAGCACCCGTTCGACCCGCGCCAAGACGAAACTGTCGGACGGTTCTTGAAAGCAATGGCGCTTTCAACCGACGCTTATCTCGAAGATGAGGATGGCGAGGTCGAGGTGGTTGGCGACACAACTGAAGGCGCGCTGCTGGTCGCGGCGCAAAAGGTCGGCTGGACGCGCACG
Source organism: Aggregatilineales bacterium (assembly GCA_038260485.1). Lineage (GTDB taxonomy): Bacteria > Chloroflexota > Anaerolineae > Aggregatilineales > Phototrophicaceae > Flexifilum. The sequence continues at coordinate 19,404 of JBBSNT010000011.1, forward strand.
CAGCTAGAGCAAGATTTGCCGCGCGTGAACGAACTGCCCTTCAGCAGTGAACGCAAGGCAATGACGACGATCCACGCGGTCAAGAGCGCCGACAACCGCGACCTGTTCGGCATCACAACAGCCGGTGGCTACCTGTCGATTACGAAAGGCGCACCCGATAGACTGCTCGACTGGGCAGCACAGGAACATCTACCCGGCGGCACGGTAGCGTTGACCGACGAACGGCGCGAGGCGTGGCGTACCAAAATCGACGACCTCGCCAAAGCCGGGCTGCGCGTGTTAGGCGTCGGCTATCGCTCGTTCGGTCAACTACCGGACGAGGTCACACCGGAGATCGAGCGCGATTTGATCCTGCTCGGCTTGATCGGCATCCTCGATCCGGCACGTCCTGAAGCCCGCGACGCGGTCAAGACAGCGCGCACAGCGGGCATCCGCCCGATCATGATCACGGGCGACCACGCGCTCACGGCACAGGCGATTGCCCACGACCTCGGCATCATTGAGGCGGGCGCGAAGGTAATCACGGGCGCGGAGATCGAGGCGATGTCCGACGCCGACCTGATGCAAGCACTAGACGGGTACAACGCCTTCGCCCGCGTCTCGCCGGAGCACAAGCTGCGGATCGTCAAGAACTTGCAAGGCAAAGGTGAGATCGTCGCCATGACCGGCGATGGCGTCAACGACGCGCCCGCGCTCAAGCAGGCAGACATCGGCGTAGCGATGGGAATCACCGGAACGGAAGTCAGCAAGGGCGCAGCCGACATGGTGCTGACCGACGACAACTTCGCCTCGATTGTCGCCGCTGTCGAGGAAGGGCGCACGATCTACGACAATATTCGTAAGTTCGTGCTGTTTCTGCTTAGTTCGAATATCGGGGAAATTCTGGTGATGTTCGTCGGCATCCTAGTCGGGCTGCCCGTGCCGCTGCTGGCAATCCAGATTTTGTGGGTCAACCTCGTCACCGACGGCTTACCGGCTATCGCCCTCGGATTCGAGCCAACTGAACCCGGCGTGATGGATCGCCCGCCGCGCCCGGTTGACGAGAGCATCTTCGCGCACGGCGTCGGGCGTAAGATCATCACGCGCTCGATTTTGCTGGCGGTGCTGACGCTCGGCGCGTTCTTCTACGGACATACGGCGCACAACCTTGATCCATTCAGCCAAACACTCGGTGTCGAAAAACTCTCATACGAGCAGCTTGCCGAACTGGTTGGTGCGGATGCCATCCCTGAAGAATGGGCAAACCTGACTGAAGACGAGCGCCACACGCTGATCGAGACGGAAACAGGCAATGCTGAAGAAGGGCAAAGCGAAATCGTCGCCCGCGCTGACCGCATCCCGCGCACGATTGCCTTTACGGTGCTGGCGCTGGGGCAAATCTTCCACGTGATGTCGATCCACGCGGGCGATAAAACGCCCTTCTTCCGCGTGTGGTTCAGCAAGAACCGATTCATGCTATGGGCGGTGCTTTCGACGTTTGTGTTGCAGCTTGCCGTGATCTACGTGCCGTTCTTGCAGTTCACGTTCGAGACGTATCCATTACGAATAGCAGAGTTGTTGGGGTCGCTGGCGATTGCGTCGCTGATGCTGTTCGGCGCGGAGATCGAGAAGTGGATCATGAATCGGGGGCAAGTACAGGCGGCGTAAAAACGACCTCACCCCGTGCAAACGGGCAACCGAAAGTTGCCGTTTGCCCTGCCCCTCTCCACTGCGTAAAGAGGGGCGCGAAGCAGTGATTTGAGATCAAGCGGACAAATGCTTGAGCACAAAGGCAAACGCGGTGTGCCAGATTACTGTGGCTTGTTCTGCAAAATATCCTCGATACGGGCGTTGATCTCATCGGTGATAGTCACGTCGAGCGCCTTAAGGTTTTCATCTACATGTTCGGGGCGGGTTGCGCCGGTGATGGCGCTGCTGACCTGCGGGTTCTTGAGCGTCCACGCCAGCGCCAACGCCGCCGCCGTCGTGCCGATCTCCTGCGCTAGTTTAGTGAGTTGGCGCGTCTTTTCGATGCGTTCCTCAGAAAGCTGATTGCTCGACCACTGCTCGGTTTTGGCGCGGCTGTTTTCGGGGACACCGTTATTGTATTTGCCCGTCAGCACGCCTTCCGCCAGCGGACTCCAGACAACCAGCCCCATACCGTATTTGGCGACGGCATCCTCGACTGAACCGGCGGATTCCTGCTTTTCGACCTGATCACGGTCGAACATGTTGTAGATCGGCTGCTCGACCACAGGGCGATCCATATTGATCTTGGGGAGCAGGTCGTAAGCCTCGTCCAGATTCGCCGCCGTCCAAATACTCGTACCCCAGTAGAGGATTTTGCCCTGCGCGATCAAATCCTCGATGGCGCGCATCGTTTCTTCAGTCGGCGAGTCGTCGTCGTAGCGGTGGCAGAAGAAAATATCGACGTAATCCATGTTAAAGCGCTTGAGTGACTTATTGACCGACTCGGTCACGTGCTTGCGCGACAAACCGCAATCATTGACGTCATCGCTCATGGGCCAATAGCACTTGGTGCTGATCACAAGATCGCTGCGGTTGTAATCCTTGACCGCGTGTCCGACGACTTCCTCGCCGCGCCCGTAGGAATACATGTCCGCCACGTCGATGAAATTGACACCCTTTTCAATCGCGCGATGAATACAGGCAATCGATCGTTCTTCGTCAACGGTGCTGCTGCCGAAGGTCAGCCACGCACCCAACGAGATGGCGCTGACCTTCACGCCCGCCGTGCCTAATTTACGATACTCCATCAGAATATCCCTTTCATAAAATCGATCTCGTATAAAGCCTTCCTGTTGCCACTGAGTATAACCGGATCATAAGGTAATTCGTAAATATCCGTCCCGTACCAAAAGACAATCGCTATTTGCGCCGCAATCCTTTAAAATGTAAATAAACAATTCTTTCTCGAAAAGTGAGGCTGTTTGAAAAGAAAAGTGCGTATTGCTCCGTCGATCCTTGCGGCGGACTTTTCCCGCTTAGGCGAGCAAATCCGTGATGCCACCGATGCAGGTGCAGATTTGCTCCATTTCGACGTGATGGATGGGCGTTTCGTTCCCAACATTACGATGGGTCCGGTCGTGCTCGAAGCGGTGCGCCGTTCAACGACACTGCCGATTGACGTTCATCTGATGATCATCGAGCCTGCTCACTTACTCGAAGCCTTCGCGAAAGCGGGCGCAACGCGCATCAACGTTCACTGGGAAACCTGCCCTAACCTGCATCGAACGCTGCAAAAAATCAAGGAACTGGGCTGCGCCACAGGTGTGGCGATCAACCCGCAGACACCAGCAGCATTCCTGAGGGACATTCTGCCGATGCTCGATGCGGTGCTGGTGATGACGGTCAATCCGGGGTTCGGCGGTCAGGCATTCTTGCCGGAGACGCTGCCGAAAATTCGCGCCCTGCGCGACCTGATCGGAGATCGCCCGATCGAGATTGCCGTCGATGGCGGTATCAACACCGAAACTGCGGCGCAGGTGGTTGAAGCAGGCGCAAGCACATTGATTGTGGGCAGCGCTCTGTTCAGTGCCAAGTATACGGTCAGTGACGGTATGGCAGCGCTGCGACAGGGAATCACCCAATTTTAGGCAAAAGAAAAGCCGGTCTAGACCGGCATTCTTATTGGGGGTGCGACGACGTGCTAGCGGTTAAAGCGCAAGCTCAACCGGGGCTAGACCTTCGCGAGCGTCTTGATGCACTTGGTGCAGAGAGACTTACGAACGGACTTGCCGTTTTCCATCACGTGGACGCGCTGAATATTCGGTTTAAATTGGCGCCGGGTCGCGCGCATCGAGAAGCTGCGGTTGTTGCCGAACATCGGTTTCTTCCCACACATATCACAGACTGCCATCAGCTTGCCTCTGGTGAAAACTGCCGTAACGAATAGCGCGATACTATCATAGAGCCACCCATTCGACAAGGGTGACTGAAATAAAACCGTTATTGAACTATAGACTTTTAGGGTCGTTATTTTCCGATTTGGAGTTACAGGAAAGCAAAATGATTACCAGACAATTCTTCCGCGCCAACGACAACACGATTGTGGATGGTCATTTGGTTAAGCAGCTTTTTGGCTCTGGCTTAGCATGGCTGGAAATCAACAAAGATCGCGTTAATCAACTGAACGTCTTCCCCGTGCCGGACGGCGACACAGGCACAAATATGTGGTTAACCATGCGCCACGCCTATAACGAGATCGCGCATCTGGAAGAACCGCACGTCGGCAGGCTGATGCACGCCATCGCTCAGGGCGCGCTCAAGGGCGCACGCGGCAACTCCGGCGTGATCCTCTCGCAGTTATGGGCGGGCGTCGCTGAAGCAGTCGAAGGTCACGAGACACTCGACGCCGAACTGCTTGCCAGTGCCAGCCGCATCGCCGTTGCCAAAGCCTACAGCGCAGTCGAAAAGCCGGTCGAAGGCACGATCTTGACCGTCTCGCGCATGATGATGGAAGCGATTACGACGGGCTATCCCTCAACGCCGGACTTGATCGCCCTACTCCGGCGGATGCTAGTCGCCGGACGTGCTGCGCTGCGCCAAACGCCGGAAATGCTGCCCGTGCTCAAGAAAGCGGGCGTCGTTGATTCCGGTGGTCAGGGCTTGCTGCTAATCTTCGAAGGCATGATGCGCGCGCTCTGCGGACGTAACGTGATGGCGGAAGCGGCGAACCACGTTTACGCGACGCCCAAGACGACGTGGCAGGACGCGATTGAACCTGAAGATGCCGAAGGCTATGGCTACGACGTTCAGTTCTTGATGCGTGGCATTAATCTCAGCGTCGAAGCCGTTAAGCAGGCGCTAGCGAAGATGGGCGGTTGGTCAACGCTGGTCGTCGGTGATCCGAAGCTGATCAAAGTGCACGTCCATTTGCACGATCCCGGTCAAGCGATCAGCTACGCTATCAGCACGGGCGCGAGCATTGACGACGTAGTCGTCGAAAACATGCAGGAGCAGTACGAGCATTACGTGCAGGAACGTCTGCACCACGAAACCGAAATCCGCACGGACATCGAAGGAGTCGCTGTGATCGCCGTTGCTAACGGCAAGGGGATGCACGAGGTCTTTTCGCAGTTGGGCGCGGCTTACGTGATCGACGGCGGGCAGACGATGAATCCGAGCACAGGTGATTTTCTCGAAGCGATTGACGCATTGGCGAATACCGAAATCATCCTGCTGCCCAACAACAAGAATATTCTGCTTTCGGCACAGCAAGCAGCCACGAACGCCTCGCACAAACACGTCGCTGTTGTGCCAAGCGTTTCGCTGCCGCAGGGTGTCACGGCGATGTTCGAGTACAGCAATCTATATCCTGACACACCCTTTGACGAGATGGTCGAGGAGATTGCAGCGGTGCTGCCCAGCGTGATCACCTGCGAAATCACGACGGCGACGCGCTCGGTCGAACTGGAAGACGTCAGCGTCCACACAGGCGAGTTGGTTGGACTGCTCAACGACGTGCTGGTTGTCGCCGGAGATGACATGGCAGCGGTTGCGCGCGACCTGCTGCACAAAGCCCAAGCAGACAATTATGAGCGGATTACGCTATACTACGGGAGCGAATCCGATCAAGCGCGTGCCGAAGCGCTGGCACAAGACCTCGCCCAAACCTTCACCGACCAAGAATTTGAGGTTGTCAGCGGTGGGCAAGCGCTCTATCCCTATGTCATCAGCGTAGAATGAACGTACACATCGTCACTGATAGCTGCGCGCATGGTGAGATTCCGCCGAACGTCACCGTTGTGCCGAATACCATCACCGTACAGGGGAAAAGCTACCGCGAGGGAGTCGATCTGAGCGCGGAAGACGCGCTCAGATTATTCACGCATCAGCCCTATGCGCCGTTAGTCTACGTCCCGACGCAGGAGGAATACTTCGAGGTCTACGAACGATTGACGCGCGAATATGACGCGATCATCTCGATCCACGCCTCGCGCGAGATTTTCCCAAGCTGGCAAAATGCGCGCGCTGCCGCGCAGCAACTGCTCGGACGCTGCCAGATCGAGGTGATCGATTCGCGCACGATCTCGGCGGGACAGGCAATGCTGGTGCGGCTCGCCGCGCGCTCGCTCGCCGACGGCGTGAGCGTCGATGAGGAGGTGCGTATCTTGCGGGGCGCGGTCGAACGCATCTATTCAATCTACTATGTCGAAACGACCGATTTTCTGATGCAGAACCGAGTCATGCCTCCGGCGCACACGATCCTCGGCATGATGCTCAACCTCAAGCCTGTGCTGACCGTCGAGGGAGGGAGGCTCGCGCCGATGGAAAAGATACGGACGCGCATTCAGGCGATTGAGCGGCTGGTCGAATTTGCTGCCGAGTTTGACGCTTTCGAGGATGCAATGATCGTTCAGCACAAGCCCGGTATTACTGAGCAGAGCCGGATGCTGGTGGATCGCTTGGCAGTTGACTTTCCAGATCGCCGTTTTCCGAGCACGCTCTACGGGGCATCGCTGGCGGCGCTGATCGGCGTCGATGCCACCGGACTCGTCATTTTAGAAAACGAACTCACGGATAACGGCTCTTAGGACAATGACATTAAAAAAAATACGCTTCTTAACCGATAGCACCTGCGACCTTCCTGCCGACGTGATCGCCAAACACGAGATTCGCGTTATCCCCTGTTACGTCAATTACGGTGGGCGGAGTTATGCCGATGGTATCGACATCACCCGCGAGGAATATTACCGACAACTGCCGTCGATGACAGAATTCCCAACGACGGCAGCGATGCCGCCCGCGCAGGTCGAGGACGCCATCAATGAGGCACTCGCTGACGCCGACCATTTGTTCGCCATTACCGTCGCATCGAAGCTCAGCGGCGTATATAATACAATGCGGTTGGCAGCGTTGAATCATCCGCCGGCACGCATCACCGTGATTGACAGCCAGAACGTCTCGTTGGCGCTTGGCTATCAAGTCTTGATCGGGGCGGAAACAGCGGCAGCCACCTGCGACGTCGATCAAGTCAAGGATGCGATTTTGCGCGTACGTGATCAAGCGCACCTGTACGCCGCGCTCGAAACGATGGAATTTTTACGACGTAGTGGTCGCGTATCGTGGGCAGCAGCCAGTATCGGCGCGTTGTTGCAGATCAAGCCGCTATTCAGCGTCTCCGAAGGCGAAGTTAAATCGATCAGCCGAGTGCGAACATTCGGGCGCGCCGTTGACGAGTTGATCCGACTGGCGCACCAAGCCGCGCCGCTCGACCGCATGGCGATCATCTACGTCGCTGACCGCGCTGGCGCGGAGAAATTGCGCGACTGCTTAGCAGATATTGCGCCACCGGAGACATTCATTGTAAGCGTCACACCGACCATCGGTTCGCACGTCGGAACGGGTGGATTAGGTGTGGTCACCGTCAGTAGTTCTTGGAGAGCTTAATGCCATCCGCATTGGAAACTCTGGTCAAAATCCTCAAGCTCGAACGCGAGCAGGGTTATAAAAACACCGCCGTGATCGGTGGATTGGCTGCATTCAGCCGCAAATGGCAGAACGACGCCCACGCACAAGCGCGCAAGCCTGAGCATCATATCCTCGTCGATGAACTGTCCGACTCGATGGGCGGCTATGAGGCGATTGCATTGCGGGATGAGCGCCACGAAAAGGTCAGCTACATGCTCGACCGCATCACCGGGCGCGTTCCACCGCCGCAGGAATATCTCGCGCGGCTGCCTCAAGAAGAACCACCTGCCGCAGCGTCAGCCGTGCAGGTGCAAGCATCTGATCAAGCGGACAGTACTGCTGATGCGCCGCGTGTGGCGGTGCATCAGCAAGGAGAAGAACGCCGTGAGCGCAAGAAGCGTAATCGACGTGACGAACCGCGGCAGAACCAGCCTGCGTCTGCCCCTGAACCGCCGGTTGACCTGAACAAGAAGCGGATGCCCGTCAGGGCGGACAGAGTTAATTCGATTACGGCGGACGATGATTTCAGCCGTATGGAGTTCGACACCGGATCAGGCAAGCCGATGAAGTCGGATATTCCCACGACACCTCGTCTTGTACGCCCGCCGCGCAAACCCCGCAAACAAATCGAACCCCAAGCCGCCGCCGACATCATGCGCGGCTTGAATGCTCCGGTTGAGAAAGTCAAAGGCGTCGGTCCGAAAATGGCGACGCTGCTCAATAAATTGGGCATCTTCACGATCAATGACCTGCTGTTCTTCCTACCGCGCCGCTACGATGACTATACGCAGTTGAACTGCATCAGCCACCTGCACGAGCACGAACTCGCCACTGTGATTGCGACGGTACGACACACCGAAGTCCGCGCTGGACGAACAGGGCGCAAAGACTTCTATATGGTTGTGGACGACGGCACAGGATCGATGGGCGTGACGTTCTTTGGTCAGCACTTCCTCAGCCGCCAAGTACACCGCGATCAACAGGTTGTCCTGCGCGGGCAAACGACGATGTACCAGAACCGGATTCAGATGACGAACCCGGAAGTCCAGTACATTGAGGTCGAGGATTTGCAAAATCTCGGCATCGTGCCCGTCTATCCGCTGACCGACGGACTCAGCCGTCGCAGCCTGCGCCGCCTGATGGACAAGACCATCGAATACTGGGCGGAGCACTTTCCCGACTACATGCCCGAAGGCACAATCGACCGTGCCGAACTCGCCGACCTCGGTTGGGCGATTCAGAACATGCACTTCCCGGAAAGCTGGGATCACCTCGAACACGCACGGCGGCGCTATATCTTCGATCAGTTGCTACTGATGCAGCTCACGATTATGTCGAACCGACGCTTGTGGCAGGCGACGCCGAGCGAGTCGCTGACGGTCAGTGACGAGCATCTGCAAGCCTTCATCGACAACGTATTCCCCTTCCCACTGACGGGCGCGCAGAGCCGTTCTATTGAGGACATCCGCGCCGACCTGACCAAGCCAATCCCGATGAATCGTCTACTGCAAGGCGACGTAGGTTCGGGCAAGACCGCCGTCGCGGCGGCGATGCTTGGCATCGCGCTGATGAACGGCAAGCAGGCGGCGTTGATGGCTCCGACGAGCATCCTCGCTGAGCAGCATTATCGCGGCATTAGCGCGGCGTTCGAGCGGATGCCCGCCGAATTGATGCCCCGTGAAGGCAAGCCGGTGATCGGGCTGCTGACCGGATCGATCAGCAGCGGTGACCGCGAAGCGATCTATCGCGGCTTGGCGGACGGCTCAATTGACATCGTGATCGGCACGCACGCGATCATTCAGGAAGGCGTCGAGTTCAATAATCTCGGCGTCGCCATCATCGACGAACAGCACCGCTTCGGCGTCGAGCAGCGCGGCGCACTGCGCAGCAAGGGCATGAATCCGCACCTGCTGGTCATGACCGCCACGCCGATCCCGCGCACGCTGGCGCTGACGCTCTACGCCGACCTTGACCTGTCAATCATCGACGAACTGCCACCGGGGCGCATCCCCGTCAAGACGCGGGTGATCGAGCCGCCGCAACGCGAACGCGCCTACAATTTTGTTGAGGATCAACTCGATCAAGGGCGGCAAGCGTTCATCATCTATCCGCTGGTCGAAGCCTCAGAGACGATTGAAGCCGAGTCTGCCGTCGAATCGTTCGAGCACCTGACGAAAGTGTTTTACAACCACAAGGTCGGTCTGCTGCACGGGCGGATGAAACCCGCCGAAAAAGATGCGATCATGGGGCAGTTCCGCGACCATGAGTTCGACGTAATGGTGACCACCTCAGTTGCAGAAGTCGGCGTGGACATCCCCAACGCCAGCATCATCGTGATCGACGGCGCGAACCGCTTCGGCTTGGCGCAGCTTCACCAATTTCGCGGGCGCGTGGGGCGCGGCAGTTTTGCGTCCTACTGCCTGCTCGTCTGCGATACGCTTGTGCCGGAAGCCCGTGAACGTCTGATGGCGCTCGAACAGACCAACGACGGCTTCAAGCTGGCAGAGATCGACTGGAAGCTGCGTGGACCCGGCGACTTGATCGGCACGCGGCAGAGCGGGCAAGCCGAACTCAAGCTGCTCGAACAGATGCAGCCTGAACTGGTCGAACTGGCGCAGCGCGAAGCGAAAACAATCTTCGAAGACGACCCCGAACTGACGGCATCGGAGCATCGCCTGCTGCGCGAACGGATCGATCAACTGACGAATGCCCGTAGCGACGTGAGCTAGAAGCACGCACCCGCAAAGATGCCGTGCAACCCTCGGTGACACGGCATCTTGCAGTTCATGAACTGATTCAAACTATTTGATTGAGCAGGATGGATAGTGCATCATGAGAGAAAAACCTGACCAAAGGTGATTTCTCATGAGCACTATCCCGACCAGTGTAACCGAAGAACAATTCGATCTGCATATCCGACCGTTGC
>JBBSNT010000012.1:0-28575 GCA_038260485.1 Aggregatilineales bacterium
ATTGGTTCGCGTTAATTCAGTATATTGCTCGCGCTCATCCGTCATCCTCAACACCGTCAGCGCCGTGCAAACAATGTGGTCGCGTCCGCGCAGGCAGCGCAGCATCGCCCGCGCTTCGGCAGCATCAGCGGGCTTACCAAGCACCTCCCCCGCGCTGCCTCCGGGCAATGAGGCAGTAATTACGACCGTATCCGCCGCCAGCACGTAAGTAGGCTTGTCCGGCTTACCCGCCTTCTCGCTGCCCAAAGAGACGTGGCGCGCTTGAAAAGTCTCATCCAGTTTCACCGCGATAGCTTCGGCTTTCTCGATACTCAAGCGGCGAACGTAAGCATACGGGTGTTCGCCTGTATGCTGAGTCTCGTCAATATCCGGTTTTATAACTTCGAATGTGATCTCCATCGAGCCGAGTAGCTCGCTCCGCCGGGGAGAGCCTGATGCTAACACAAACCGCACCGGCGCACGCTTCACGAGCTTGGAATGACCCCAACCTGCTGCATAAGCCCCAGCGTGTTGACCTCCGCCCAACGTTCGACTATTTTTCCGTCTTCTAACCTGCAAATGTCCATCCCCGTGATCTCGACAGGGTTGCCTGTCGGAGCAATATTCATCAACGATCCCTGATGCGTACCGCTGCCATGCCAGCGCAGGTACGTCAGGTTGCCTTCTGCGATTACGTCGTCTACCGTGACGGTTAGATCAGGGAAAGCGGTACGAAATATCGCTAGGAATTTCTTATGTCCTACCAATCCCGGCTCACCGGGTGGAAAGGGGGTGTGTTCGATTAGTTCTGGAGCGAGTAATTCGTCAGCCAGCGCGAAATTGCCTTCACCCCAGACTTCAGCGCTAAAGCGGCGCGTCACTTCTTTGTTGTGTGCTTCAGACATCACGGACTCCTCAAATAGCAGCTTCGCGCGCTAATTGTAGCCAGCAATCGGCACTTGAGGCAAGAATCCAGTGGATCAAAAAAGGGCGGGGGCTGTCTTCCCCGCCCTCGCTTATTTCAATTGTGGTGCTGCCTTATTAGGCTTCTTCGTCGTCTTCGTCGACATATTCGTACTCAACGTCGTCGCCTTCTTCATCTTCGTCTTCGTCCTCGTCCGTCCACTCGCCATGCGCGTGACCGTGATCGAGTTCCTCCTCGGTCGCTTCACGTACAGCAAGCACTTCTACCTCATAGGTCAGCATCTTGCCAGCCAGCGGCGGGTTGAAGTCGAGCACGACGACCTTGTCGCCAATCTCGCGCACCTGCGCCATGTAAGCGTAACCGTCTTCGTCCTCAACTTCGACGACCATGCCTACTTCAAGCTCATCGACGTTCGGGATATCCTCACGGTCGATTTCCTCGACGTCTTCGTCGTCGTATTCGCCATAAGCATCCTCAGGGGCAAGCGTGACGCTGAACTTGTCGCCGACTTGCTTATCACCGAGCGCCGCTTCCAAACCAGGTAGAATTTCTTCCGAGCCGTGCAGGTACTCCATCGGATCGCCGTCTTCGGTCTGCGCGACCGTCTCGCCATCCACCGTCAAAACATAGTTCAAACTGACGACCATGCCGTCGGTTATCTTCTGCATTGGGTACTCAATTCCTCATCTACAGACTCGCGAATGCCGAGTCCAATAAGCGGGCATTATATAGGAGCGACAAATGAAATGGAAGTGAGTCTTCATCAGGTTTTAAGCTATTCTACCGCCAGTTTTTACGCCTTGCGCCTAACCGCCCGACTATTTTATTTCAACATACGCATCAATATAATTTAACCGGAGTCAAAACAACCCACACTCTGCGTAATTTTCCGCAAACCCGGAGTTAAAAATCCAACAAAAGTTCCAGACGAAGCGCTTAAACTAGGGTAAATTGCATCTCATACAATCAGCTAACATTAAATGAGGAGCACTCCATGACGCATATTATCACAAGCCTCTGCCTACGCGACGGCGCTTGTGTCGAAGTTTGCCCGGTCGAATGTATTATCCCCGGTCAGCCAGAAAACGAATGGCCTTGGTACTTTATCGACCCGGATACCTGCATCGATTGCGGTGCTTGCATTCCCGAATGCCCCTATGAAGCCATTTTCATCGAAGAAGAAGTCCCCGCTGCTTACGAGATGGCAGCAGGACAGGCGCGTATTCCCTTCGATACGAAGGAAGAAATCGCCTCTGAAGGCGGCGAAGTTGTTGACCTCACCACCGATATTCAGCCGAACTACGACTTCTACACCAAGGGTCCCGGCTACGAAGCCCTCGGCTAGCACTTTGGCTCAGCCGCAAATCAGTCACAGCTTTTGTAGGGGCGCAGCGTGCTGCGCCCCTCGCTATTTATTGCCCTAATGCCCACCCTCTACCTTGTGCCAACACCGCTTGGCGACCCCGACGATATTACCTTGCGCGCGCTGCGTATTCTGCGTGAAGTCAGTGCCATCGCCACAGACAATCCCGCCGCCACACAGGCGCTCCTTGATCACCATTTGATCACAACTACGATCATGCCTCAGGGAGAGCTGATCACAAAGATCACTGCTGATCTAGCGCTCGTAACGGCATCCGGCACACCCGGCATGGACGGGTCGGCACACGATCTGGTCGTTGAAGCCATCCGGCGCGGCATCCGTATCGAGCCGCTTCCCGGAGCGAACGCCGCCATCACGGCGCTGGTACTCTCCGGCTTGCCGACCGACTCCTTCGCCTATTTCGATCCCTTGCCGGACGATCTCGACCGCCTTGCTAGCGACAGAGATACCCTTGTTTTCCGCTCAAATGACGCTGTTTCCGCCCTCGAACACCTGCATTTCGTCTTCGGAGATCGCCGCGTTGCCGTTTCGCAAAACCTGACTCAGCCGAACGAAGTCGTCTATCGCGGAGCCATCAGCGCCACGCTTGAGCATTTCCGCGCCGAAGCGATTAGGGGTGACGCCCTCATCGTCGTCGCTGGATCGCCGCCCCAGATCGCCGAAACGTGGGACGAAACCCGCGTTCGCGCCGAACTCCGCCGCCGCTTAAGCGAGGGACAGCCGCTCAAACAGGCGGCAAAAGCCATCGCCGCCGAAGCAGGCTGGGATCGGCGAACGGTTTACAGTTTGGGCGTCGAGGAAAAGCAGCGCTAAGATCGCGATGCGGCGCTGTAAGAATTGCCAATCGACACTTTGACCCCACCCCCGCGAACCTTCGGTTCGCCTTCCCTCCCCGAATTCAAGGAGGGGCGAGGACAAAAGCTAATCGATTGCTCAGGCTATAGGTCGAGCACAAATGCTATGCAATCAAGAAACTTCAGCGGCACGCGGAGAGAGAAGGGACTAAGCGATGCAAGTTGAATACGACGCAAAGGCGGACATTTTCCGTATTCTCTCAAACGATCAACCTATCGACGAGAGTGACGAAGCAGAACCGGGCGTCATCGTTGATTACGATGCTAACGGAAATGTCGTCGGCATTGAGGTGCTTGACGCTTCGAAACGAATTAAAGCGCAGAAGCGGGAAGTTGAGTCTGCGTAATCAGGTCGTCACAGCATCTGTCTCAAACCCGCCCTAGAAATCTATTCGAAGTTCGCTACAATAAACTCTAATTTCGACAGCACAAAAGACTGTGCCGCCTATGCGGCGCGTTTGTTCACGAGGATGTTTGTTTATGGCTTCATATCACGGACCAAAGGCGAAAGTCCAGCGCCGCTTCGGTGAGGTGCTGATCCCGCGCACGAAATACCAGCAAATTCTGGAAAAACGTGCTTACCCACCGGGAGATCACGGTAAAGAAAAGCAGTACCGCAGCGGTCGCCGCAGCAACTACGGCATGCAGTTGAACGAAAAGCAGAAGCTGTCGTTCATCTTCAACGTCCGTGAAACACAGATGCGCCGCTATTTCCAGAAGGCACGTCGTCAGCCGGGTAACACGGGCGCGAACTTGCTCCGTTTGCTCGAACGCCGCCTCGATAATCTGGTTTACCGCGCGGGCTTCGCCCCGACCATTTGGGCGGCACGCCAGTTCGTCAAGCACGGGCATATCCTCGTCGATGGCAAGCGACTTGATCTGCCGTCGTACTCGGTTGCGCCCGGTCAGACGATTTCTGTCAAAGAGTCGATGCAGAAGAACGTCCACGTCCTTGATGCGATGGAAGGCGTTGCTTACAACCTCGGCTACCTTCAGGTTGACCGCAACAGCTTCACGGCAAGCTTCAGCGCCATGCCCGACCGCGAAGAAATTCCGGTTCCAGTGGACGAGCAGTTGATCGTCGAGTTCTACACCCGCTTGACGTAATCCCAACTCAGCCTCAAATCAAAAGCCCTGCACATGATCGCAGGGCTTTTTTATTGCCCTCTCTCTATTGCATGGAGAGGGGAAGACAATCGCAGGTTGCACGGGGTGAGGTAAAAATCACCGCGTCAGGACGACAGTTATCCTTCCAGCCGCTTCTCCATGTAGACGATTATCCCACCTTTGTAAGTTTCACGCCCCGTCTCGGTGTAGCCGACTCGCTGATACAGCGCGATATTCTCGACCATCAACGCATTGGTATACAGCCGCACCAGTTCATAACCGTACACCGCCGCGCGCGTTTCCGCCCAATCGAGCAGCCGCCGACCCAACCCTCGTTTCTGGAAGGTCGGGCGCACCGCCACGCTGTAGATCAGCAGCCGATCCGCCTCGTCCGTCAGCACGATCAAGCCAGCAAGCTGTCCATCCACATCGATCAGCCACACCTCGCCCGCCTCGATCATCGGCAGGTAGTCCGTTTCCATCGGCTGCGGCTTGCGCCCGATGATCGGGACGTACCGCGCATACGCCTCATTCGTGATGGCGATGACCGCCGCCACGTCCTCAGCCGTTGCCTGCCGAAATGTCTCTTGCTCTGCATCAGGGCTAGCCATCATGACTCCTCTATGGCGCAGTAGTATCGAATGAACGCGAAACCCGTTTTTGGCGTCTCTTTAGGAGACGCCGTTTTTCCTTAGACGGGGGTTTAAACCCACAGCGACGCTTCCTCACCGTTTCCGCGTCCGCAGCAGCTTAAGTACTTCATCACTGCCCGGCGTAAGTTCCAACGCCTCGATAAAATGCGGCACGTGTTCCAGCGAGCAGCGTTTCGCCAGCGTGAACAGCAGCGCATTCAGCGCCGGATCGCGCGCCGCAGCCAACTGAATCACCGTGTAGCGATGCAAATCGCTGTTCTTGGTCGTCGTGATCACCTGCTCCAGCAGCGGATAGAGGTCGGCGCGCCGCTGATCGACCACGTAGCCGATGATCCCCGTCTGCTCAACCGCTTGGTCACGGCTGATAAACCGCCGCGCCATCCCTACGTAAAGCGCCACCGGAAAATCCGCCGGAAACGACTCCAGCGCGCGGCTGACCACCTCAGCATATTCCGCCTTGTAGCCGTCCACTAGTAGGGCATATTGGTAAATCGGCAGCCAGCGCTCATACCGGATCAACAGATTCAGCGCGGTCAGCGCGGGTTCGCCGGAGAAATCCGACGTGTCCTTGACTTCACCCAACAGCTTGACTGCGTACAGCGCCGCGACATCGCTGTCAATCGCGGCGATGCCGACCAACGCCGCCGCGCGTACTTTCTGCGCGATGTCGATTTGCGGCATCGGCGGGGCACCCTCGTACAAATTGACCGCCCGCAGATAAATGTCGAGGTCATCGGGATGCCCGATCTCGACCAGCAGGCGCACGAAATTTTCGCGCTGTGTCGCCCCGCGATCTTTGTCGCTGTGCTCAGCGTAAAATGCGTAACGCTCGCGCACGGTCGGGCGAGCGTTGTCGTCGAGCACCGAGCGCTTAAGCACCGCCAGCGCGTCCTCGACGTGACTGCGCACAATCGTCGTGCTCAGCAGTTCCAGCGCCAGCACCGGATCACCGCTCTGTTTCACCTGTTCAGCTAAGGCTTTAACCATCAGGACTATCCCTGCGTCGCGGTCTGCGCTGCGGCTAACGCCTGCCCAAACAGCATCAACGCCTCGTCAATCTGCGCGTTGTTGACGACCAACGGCGGAATCCAGCGGATCACGTTGTCGAATGTGCCGCAGGTCAAGAGCAGCAAATTGTGTTCAAGACACGCTTTCTGAACGGCTTTGGCATTAGCTTTATCGCTTTGGCTGCCCTGCCCAAACTCAACGCCGACCATCAAGCCGCGCCCGCGCACGTCACCGATCATCGGGAATTCGGCTTGTAGTTCGCGCAAGCCGCTGATCAGCCGTTCGCCCGTGCGAGCGGCATTACCCGGCAAATCCTCGTCGCGCATAACCTTGATCGTCGCCACGCCCGCCGCTGCTGCCAGCGCGTTACCGCCGTATGTCCCGCCGTGCGAACCCGGCGTCCACTTTTCCATCAGATCGCGTGATGCGCCAATCGCCGAGATCGGTACGCCACTGCCCAGACCCTTCGCCATGATCAGCACGTCCGGCGTAATCGCAGCATGTTCGAAGCCGAACAGCTTGCCCGTCCGTCCGAAGCCCGTTTGTACCTCGTCCATCACGTACAGGATGCCATACTCGTCGCACAATTCACGCAGTTCTTGCAGGAAACGGGCAGGCGCAGGCACGTAGCCGCCTTCGCCCAACACCGGTTCGATCACGATAGCGGCGGTTTCTTCCGGCGACGTTTGCGACTTTAGCAGCGTGTGCAGTTGCTCAATACAGAAGGCGCTCACCGCGTCGTCATCCATGCCTAGCCGATAACCATACGGGTACGGCGCGACGAACACACCGCCGGGCAGCGGTTGATAACCCGCACGGTAGATCGTCTTGGAGGTGGTCATCGCCATCGTTTGAGCGGTACGTCCGTGAAAGCTGCCCTGAAAGACAATCACGTTCTGGCGCTTGGTTGCCTGCCGTGCCAGCTTGACCGCGCCTTCGGTCGCTTCCGCGCCGCTGTTGGCAAGAAAGAAACAGTCAATTTCTGGCGGCGTAACCTCGTTCAGCAGGTTGCCTAGTTCGACGGCGGCGGGCGAGACGACAATGTTGATCTGACCGTGAATCAAGTTGGCGGCTTGTTCCTGAATCGCGGCGACCACGCGCGGGTGCGAGTGCCCCGTATTGGTCACGCCAATGCCGCTCGTGAAATCGAGGTAGCGCTTGCCCTCGGCGTCGTAAAGGTAAATCCCTTCGCCGCGCACAGGCTGCATCGTCGTCAGGTGTGTCCACACGGGCGATAGGTGATACAGTGGATCAGTTGGCATTATTTATCCTCACAGCGCTGCTTAATCGTCGTTTGCCCAAATTCTAGACGAAACTTTGGCATTCTTAAATGTTTGCTCTCTAATTCATAATGAATAGAATTTAAGTGTGTATCAGTTTGGTTATTTGCTCATAAACTACAGGAGGCTGGTCGTGAAACGAATTTCCCTTCTCGTCGTTGTACTGCTCATTTTGATGGTGATCCCGCTCGTACTTGCCCAGCAAGATGGAACGGACGAGCCGCCGTCGGAAGTCACCGATGTTATCATACCGCCGCCCGTTATCACGGATGAGCCAACCCTGCCGCCCGTTGTCACGGATGAGCCAACCGAGCCGCCCGTTGTCACGGATGAGCCAACCGACGAACCCACGATGGTCGGTACTGAAGAAATGACGATGGAGCCGACAGCAGAAGTCACCGGCGAAGTCACACCGACCGCCACCGCGCCGGTCGTCTATGTGCCGCCGCCGTCCTTCAAGGCAGACCCGACCCTGCGTATCGCCATCATCACCGCCTACGCGCCGGAAATCGACGCCCTGCTGCCCCACATGCAGGTCGAAAACACTTATACGTTTAACGGTATCCAGTTCAAAACTGGCTGGATCGCGGGGCACGCGGTCGTGCTCTTCTCTAGCGGCACGAGCATGATCAACGCGGCGATGAACACCCAGTTGGTGATCGACCGTTTCAACATCCAGCGCATCATCTTCAGCGGCATCGCGGGCGGTGTCAATCCCGACTACCACATCGGCGACGTCGTCATCCCTGCGCAGTGGGCGCAGTATGAGGAAACCGTCGCCGGGCGCGAACAGCCCAACGGCAGCTTCAGCGTGCCCTCGTTCGCCTCGACCGACTACCCGCCCTTCGGCTTCTGGTTCCCACAGCCCGTGACCGTCAGCAGCGCCAGCCATCCCGAAGGCGAGAATATCTTCTGGTTCTCCGTCGATCCAGCAATGCTGGCGAACGCGCAGGACGTCGCCGGGCGCATCGCGCTCACAAGCTGCACCGCCGCCAACGTCTGCTTGCTCGATCAACCGCTGGTACACGTCGGTGGCTATGGCGTCTCCGGTCAGACCTTCGTCGATAACGCCGACTACCGCGATTTTGTTTACGGAGCGTTTGGCGCGGACGCGCTCGATATGGAGACAGCCGCAGCGATGCAAGTCGCCTACGCCAACAACGTGCCCTTCCTCGCCTTCCGCAGCCTCTCCGACCTCGCGGGCGGGGGTGACGGCGAAAATGAGATTGGCACGTTCTTCACCCTAGCGGCGGACAACGCCGCAAAGGTGACCGTCGCCTTCCTCACCGCTTGGTAGATGTCGTAAGCAATCAGTTACAAGGGCGACCCTCTTTGAGAGTCGCCCTGCCCGTAAAGGATTCAAAATGTTGCCAATTGACCACGTGATCATCGCCGTCCACGACCTCAACGCCGCCAGCGACGACTATACGGCGCTTGGTTTCAACGTGATTTACGGCGGCAAACATGCCAGCGGCTCGACCCACAACGCGCTGATCTGTTTTCAGGATGGCGCATATCTCGAACTGCTCGCACCGACGGGCGATCCAGCGCAGGCGGGATCAACCGACTTTAGCCCGCTGCTGCGCGGCAGCGAAGGACTCGTCGGCTACGCCCTGCAATCCCACGATTTGCTCGGCGACATCGCCGGACTGCGCGAACACGGCGTCACCGTTGGCGCAATCAGCAAAGGCAAGCGCGAACGTCAGGACGGCATCGAACTGCGCTGGTACACCGCATCAATTGACGGCGGCATGTCACCCTTCTTGATCGAGGACATTACGCCGCGCTATCTGCGTGTCCCCGCCAACGCCATCAACCATCCCAACGGCGTCACGGGCATCGCCGAACTCGTCGGCGCAGACTTGAGCGGACTCAGCGGCAACCAGCAGTTGCACGCGCTCAAACTCAAAGCGACAGCCCCGATCAGCTTCGACACCGCCAAGACGCACGGCGTCGCCCTGACGACGATGGTTTAAAATCTCAGTTGGCTAAATCGGCGAGTTCGACCTCATAAGCGTGCCGATCTTTGTTGTGCATCGGCGCGCCGACAGCACGACGCAAATAGTCGGCATCGCGCAAATCTGGCTCGTAGAAGCTGCGGAACATCTCCAGTGCGAGGATCGTTTCGCCCTGATACGGCTCCAATGTCACCGCGTCGCCCACCTGAATCGCGCCTGTCTCGATCACGCGGCAGTACAATCCGGGACGCTCCGCTTTGCGAAACTGCTTGATCCACTGTGGATCGTCCATCCGGTAGGCGAAGGTCGCGCACGGGATGCGTGGCGAGGTCACTTCCAGCAGCACCGCTCCCATCCGCAGCCGATCCCCGATGCGGGCATCGCCGCTGGCAAAGTCGCTGATCGTCAGGTTCTCCCCGAACGTACCCGGTTCGAGCGCATGACCGAGTTCTGTTGCCCACCAGTCGTAATCCGCCGTCCCGTAGACGTAGACCGCCTGATCGACTCCGCCGTGATTCTCAGTATCGCAGATCACGTCGTTGGCGAGTCCGAGTTCGCCAATCTGCACCGCGTCGCTGACCGAGTACTTGAAGATTCCCGTTTTCCCTTGTCGCTTGACGACCGTCGACATCGGCGTTTCCGTGCCAACATTCACACTGATGAGCTGCATCAAGGAATTTGCCTTTCGAGATTATAAATGACGTTGCTCAGGGCTTTAACACTCTAGATGACGTCGAGCCGTTCATCAGAAATGGATATGCTTGCGCCCCTCTCCATGCAATGGAGAGGGGAAGACAACCGCAGGTTGCACGGGGTGAGGTCGCCCTACCCGTTAATCCGTGAATCGCCCGGCGGCACTTGGATGATCGCGCCCCAAGGGTGGTAATTACTGTAGAACACTTCGCGCTTCGTCTCGTTCCCGTTCGAGTCGAGGATCACGCGGGTGATGCGCACTTCCGCGCCCTGCGCCGCCCAATCCACTTGCAGCGACTGCCCCTGCTGCAAATCGGGGTTGGCTTCGTAGAGTGTCGGCGCGGCAGGCTGCACGTTGATGATCTCCGGTCCCTGTTTAATGACCTGTCGCCCCGGATTCGTGCTGTAAAAGCGAAACTGGATCGAATTGCTGCCGGGATAGATCGAGGTTTCGATCAGCAAGCTGTAGTCGGTGTCGTTGAGAAAGCGCAGGTCGAGGTCAGGCGAGAAGATCGCCGCATCCATGCCAACGCCTTCGCCCTGCTCGTAATAGCCGACGCGGTAGCTGTGGGCATAGCGCTCGACAATCGGGAAACCCGCGTAGAACGCCGCCTGAAACGCCGTCGTGCTCACCTGACACACGCCGCCGCCAACGCCGTCAATCGTGCGCCCGCCGACGATCACCTTGCTGGCGATATAGCCTTCTTCAGGACTAATGTCACCGAGCCACTGGTCGAACGAAAACATCTCGTGCGGCGCGATGATAATGCCGTCGAACTTCGCCGCAGCGCGGATGATGTTGTCCTTGCGCGCCTGTGACGATCCGCTATAGATCGTCGTCCCCTGCGAGATCATCTCGGTGATGCCCAGTTCCGCTGCCGTCACGTTGTCGGGATAGCGTGGTTGTGTGTAACTGAACGCCATCGGCACGATCCGATTGTTAGTGCTGAAGATTGCCTGCTCCATCCGCGCCAGCGTCTGCGGAATGTCGAGCGCGCGCCCACTACTGCCGGGCTGGATCACGTCGAGCGTCCCGCTCTGCTCGTTGAAGTGAAACCGTGCGTCCTGCGGCGAAGCGATCAACCCCGGCGCGAGCGTTTCTAGGTAGGCGCGGAACGGTTCAGGATCGACCGTGACTTCGTAGCGATACGTGCCATCGCCGTTAGCAACCGTCTGAATCTTGAGCAGCGCGCGAATCTGATCGACACTGGCGATCCATGGACCAAGCGAACCCCCGTTGGCATCGTCGGCAACCAGCATCACCGACCCCGACAGCGCGATTTGCGCGCGCTGCGCGGCGGCTTCAGCATCCCATGCCACAGGCGGCGTCTCGTTGATCACGAGCGGCACTTCACCGCCACCGTCGAGGTTAAGAATGGCACTGTCGAGCCGGTTGAGCGTTCCAGTCACATCAAGCGACCGACCGCTGCGCCCCACCGTCGCTTGCACACTGCCATCGCTGATTTGCAGCGTGGCATCCTGCGGCGTCCGGTTGATCTCGCCCGCGATCCGGCTCAGTTGCGCAACAGCGACATTTTGATCGTAGCGAATGATCGGCGCGATACTGCGTCCGTTCAGCCACGTTAATGCCTGATCGGTCAGATTTTCCAGCAGGTTACCGTCGTGACCAAGCGCGTAAGCTTCATCGACGGTCGCGCTGGCGTCGAAAGCAACACCGAGGTCGCCCGCGCTCAACTGCCAGAAGTGATCGCCCAAGTCACCGGAGGTGGCCCGGAAGGTGAAGACGGCATCTTTGTCGTAGGTGAAATGTCCAGCGAGCGCGTCAGTCGCCTGCTGACGAGTCATGCCGCCCAAATCGACGCCATACGACGACACACCCGGCAGGACGCGCGTGCGAAAGGCGACTTCGTAGACGCCAACCAGCGCCGTCAGAATCAAAACGAGCAGAATCCCGCCGCTGACGAATAGAATCGGCAGCCGGACGAACCACGGACTGATCGCCGGATCGTAAGGCTGGCGGGGCTGTTCAGCGGGGAGCGTTGCCATTCAGGACTCCAGAAGCTAAAAAGCGGTGTTGTTTCATCGAGTTGGGGTCGTTCATCTAACAGGTCGAAACGGAGCAAGTCCGTAGAAACATTCACACGCTGACAACAATGAGAATCGCGATGCGTGCGTTTATTTTAGCACGGGTGATCCACATTTTCGCGTAGCAATCCTACGGCGATCCACCATCAGCAACACGATTTTCGCTGCTGCTCGACGCGATCTGGTAGCGGGGAAAAGGCAGCGGATCAGGCAGCACGGCGAACGATTCGGCTCTCAAAACCTGCCCGTTGAGCGTTAGCCCATCCAGCAGCGTTGGCAGCATTGGACGAATCCGGCTCACTTGGCTGGCGGGAATGCTGATGTTACAGACCACCACTTTAGGCGGATTTCTGGAGATCGTCAGCGCCAGCACCAGCGCCTTAATTCCGTCCCCGCTTGATAGCATGTAGTATGCCCCGCCGTACTGCTCCCAATCAAAACCACGAGGGACGCTCACAGCAACGTCGTTACCCGTATGGCTCGGCATCTTCACCACCTGCTGAAGCACCGACCACGCGATATTGGGATCATCCGGGGATAGGTCGAATTCATCTACCGGCGGAACAAAGACGTAGACCAGCATCCCGCCATCGATCATGCCATCCGTCGAGACTGTATGTTCTGCGAGTACCAATCCGTCGCTTAAATCGGTTTCCCAGCCAACAGGTTGCCACATGCCGAGGCTGACACCGTTCATTTCGGTTTCCAACCACTGCGAGTCCTGTCCGGTATCGCTCGTGAAGGTCGCGGGCGTCTCGGTGCTGGTTTCCGGCGGCGCGGCGGACTGGCACGCAGCGAGCATCAACATCGCTGCGAGGAGAAGCCGTTTCAGCATCATGCATTCCGAAAAATCAACGCCATCAAAAACACAGATAAATTCTGCGGTCATTGCAACACGCAGAAGTGAGTATTGTCATGTCATCGTATCATGATCGCCCCCTGCTTGACGGCGATATTAAACGATCTCTCATCCATGTAATACGCATCTCGCTTAAAATAGATCGTCCCACCTCTACCCCATCGTCGCAATAAGGGTATAATAGGTCGCCTAAAGGTCGATAAGGTGCGTATACCTGCCACATGAAAGCCAAAGCGCGCCATCGTATACCTGAAGGAGAACATAATATGTCACTAAGACTGCATGAAATTGCTGAAGGCAATCACCGCATCCTCAATCCATTCACCGAAGAAAAATTGATGCTGTTGGGTGAAGTCTGCCGCTTGCAGCCCAATATGCGTCAGCTTGACCTCTGCTGCGGCAAAGCCGAAATGCTCTGCCAGTGGGCGCGGCGCTGGGGCATCGAGGGCGTCGGTGTAGACATTAGCAAGGTATTTTTGGCTGCGGCACAACAGCGCGCGCTAGAGATGGGCGTCACCGATCAAGTAACCTTCATCGAAGGCGACGCAGGCAAATACGTCGCTGAAGCCCACGCTTTTGACATCGTGAGCTGCATCGGCGCAACGTGGATCGGCAGCGGCTTGGTCGGCACGCTAGGGTTGATGAAGCCAGCGCTCAAGTCAGGGGGTCTGCTGCTCGTCGGCGAACCCTATTGGATCGATCCGCCGCCTGAAGCCGCCTACACCGAAATGGGAATCAGCCAAACTGAATTTGCATCGCTCAGCGGCACGCTGGATCGCTTCGATGAGGCGGGCTGCGAATTGGTCGAGATGGTGCTGGCAGACGGCAATAGCTGGGATCGTTACGTCGCGCCGCAGTGGTGGGCAATCCGTGACTGGCTAGCGGCACATCCCGACGACCCCGATGCCGACGCACTGCGCGATTTCGTCGTGCGGAGCAAACTCAATTTTCTCGCCTACGAGCGCCGCTACCTCGGCTGGGGTGTTTTCGTCCTGCGCGTGAAATAACCTGCTAATCTCACGTAGGGGCATGGCATGCCCCTACAATTCCCGAAAATTGCATTTGCACTAGAACGCCACTGGCAGCCTATCCAGTCCCCGCAGCATGATCCCATCCCGCCACGTCAGCGACTCCGCCGCCACGCGCAGCCGCAGATCGGGCGCACGCCGCAGCAGCGTGTTGATCGCAATCTGACCTTCCATCCGCGCCAGCGGCGCGCCGAGGCAGTAATGAATCCCCTGCCCGAACGACAGGTGACGGTTGTTCGCTCGCGTCAGGTCGAGCCTATCGGGATCGCTGAACGCGTTCTCGTCGCGATTCGCGGAACCGATGACGCCGTGTACCTGCGCGCCGCGCGGGATAGTGATCCCGGCGACGGTCACGTCTTCACGGGCGAAGCGTTCGTCCGCCATTTCGACCGGCGTCGTGTAACGCAGCAGTTCCTCGATGGCGGACTTGATCAGCGCTGGATCTGCGCGCAGCATATCCATCTGGTCGGGGTGCTGAAGCAGGGCAAAGATGCCGCTGCCAATCAAATTGACGGTGGTTTCGTGACCCGCGACGAGCAGCAGGAAGATCATGCCGACCAGTTCATCGTCGGTCAATTGATCAGCCGCCTCCTGCGCCTGCACCAGCGCACTCGTCAGGTCATCCTGTGGGTTCGCCCGCCGCTGCTGCACCAGCCGCCGGATATATTGGATAAACGCCCACAGGCTCGGCAGCATTTTCATTTGTGCCAGCCCTGACGCCGCCGATCCCGCGATCATCGCCGACGACCACACGCGAAACTTGTGCTGGTCTGCCACAGGCACGCCCAGAATTTCCGCGATCACGATCACAGGCAGCGGCAGCGCGAACTCGCTGATCACGTCCATACCACCCTTACGCTCAGCCGCGTCGAGCAGGTCGTCCGTGATCGTCTGGATGCGTTCGCGCATGTTCTCGATCAAGCGCGGCGTGAATGCCTTATGCACCAGCCCGCGCAAACGGTCGTGATCCGCGCCGTCCATCGTCAGCATGTTCAGCGTAATCGGCTTGAGGAAACCCGGCATCCAAGGCTGCTTCGCTGCTTGCTCTGGCGTCATCGCGCTACGCCGATTTTTGGCGAACCGCTCGTCCTTGAGCATTGCCACCACGTCGTCGTAGCGCGTGATCAGCCACACAGGCTGCTTGCTCGGCAGCATCGTCTGGTAAACGGGTTCGTTGGCACGCAGGTAGGCATAAAATTCGTGCGAATGCGCCTTGAATGCCCCGCTGGTGATATTGATCTTGGTGTTCGGTTGAAACGTCGTATTCATGATTAGGAGTCCATTGGCTCCGCAGGCTCAATGCCTTGCAGAATAAAATCGACCAAAATGTCAGATAGACTGTCCCCACGCGCTTCCAGTTCGGGATCGCCTATAATGCGCAGGATCAAAATACCAAGCGTCATGCCCGCCACCACGCGCATCCACACCGCTGTATCGAACGGCTTAATCCGTCCTTCCGCGATCCACACACGCAGGAATTTCTCTGTGACTTCGTAGGTCGGCGCGATCACTTGGTTATAGTAAAGTTCACGCAGTTCCGCGTTGACTAGCACTTCCGAAAGCACAATCTGAAACACTTCGAAGCCCCGCTGCGTCATGACCGCGTAACGCTGGCGCAGGTAGCCGCGCAGAAATTCGCGGAAGTCCATCTGTGCTGCGATTTCAAAGTGCTGCTCGCGTTCCTCGGTCTGGTTGAGTTGGTTCAGAATGCCGAGCAGCAGCGCCGTCTTGTTCTCGAAATAGTTGTAAATCGTCCCGTCAGCGATTCCGGCGGTGCGCGCCACGTCACGGATCGTCGCCCGATGAAAGCCCTTTTCCGCGAACACCTGCGTCGCCGCGTCGAGGATTTGGCTCTGCCGCGCCTCGATCAACTGCGCCTGTATCGGATCACTCTGTTTCGCCGCCATGCCCACCCACTCTCTGAATACCTATTCATTTTTATGAATGAACATTCATTCACTTTATATAGCATAGGGTTATTTTCCAGAAAGTCAAGCTTGATCTCACTATCTGCGCTGCCAAACGGAGTTACGCTCTTCGGAGTAGGTGGTAAGGTCAAGCGTGTCCACCTATGCACCCAAGTGTTGACTCCACTAACCGCCCTGCGTACAATCACAGATAGTAAAGGCGATGACGAGAGAAGAGTACGCGCCGTAGCGTTGGCACAGAGAGCAGGGGAGCTGCTGAGACCCCGCCCACACGCCGCCGCCGAATGGACTCTCCGAGCCGCAGCAACCGCGAAAGCTGTCAATGCCGGAAATTGCCACCGTTATCAGGGCACGGCACAACCGAGGTTGTGCTTAATGAAGCGAAGCCGGGACAAGCTCGGCTTAAGCGGGGTGGTATCGCGGGTGGTTGTTACGCTCGTCCCCAATCACGGGGCGGGCGTTTTTTGTTTGTTTCTAGGAGAACAATAGGGATTATGGCGACTAAAGGACGCATTTTAACAGGCGACCGCCCAACCGGGCGGATGCACTTAGGGCATTATGTCGGGTCGTTGGCGAACCGCATTCGCCTGCAAGACCAGTATGAGTGCTTTTTCATCGTGGCAGATTTGCACACGCTGACGACGCGCCCGGAGCGCGAAGCGATTGAAGCCATCCGCGACAACGTCCGCGAAATGGTGATCGACTACCTCGCGGCGGGCATCGACCCCGAAAAAAGCACGATCTTCTTGCAGTCGGGCGTGCTAGAAACCTACGAACTCAACCTGATCTTCGAGATGATGATCAGCGTCGCGCGCTTGGAGCGTGTGCCCAGCCTCAAGGATATGGCATCAGCCGCTAACCTCGACTCGATGCCCTTCGGCTTACTCGGCTACCCCGTGCTCCAAGCCGCTGATATTCTGCTGCCGCGCGCGAACCTTGTGCCCGTCGGCAAAGACAATGAGTCGCACATCGAAGTCACCCGCGAAATCGCCCGCCGCTTCAACGGCTTGTACGGTGACCTCTTCCCGATCCCCGACGTACTGATCGGTGACGTTCCCTCGCTGATCGGCACGGATGGTCAGGCGAAGATGAGCAAATCGCTCGGCAACGCCATCTTCCTCAGCGACGACGAGAATGCCGTCAACCAGAAGGTGCGCGCCATGTTCACCGACCCGAACCGCGTCCGCGCCGACATTCCCGGTCGCGTCGAAGGCAATCCCGTTTTCATCTTTCACGACGCCTTCAACCCCGATGTTGACGAAGTCAACGACCTCAAAGAGCGCTACCTCAAAGGCACAGTCGGTGACGTCGAAGTCAAGAAGAAGCTGGCGAAAGCGATCAACACCTTCCTTGAGCCGATGCGCGAACGCCGCGCGCACTACGAGGCGCAGCCCGCGCTGGTCGAAGACCTACTGCTGGCAGGGACAGAGAAAGCGCGCGCCGAAGCGCAGCAGACGATGGCGCTGGTTCACGAAGTGATGGGATTCTATCGCCTGCCTGTGCAGAGATAGGATACGAAGCACAGCAAAGGGGCATCTCACAATTTGCGTGCCTTGCCCCTTAATGTATAGGGGAAAGTATTAACTTACATCATTAGCATAATTCAATAAGGCGCTAACTTTGGCTTTCTCAGTCTCCCGAACAGCCATATCACGAGCCAAGTGATTCCACCCAAAAACATCGGCATGACGAACCAAAGCAGAAGAATATCGAATAATTCGCGTGACCATGCGTACCCAGTTGCGAAGACATCGACAATTACGGCGAATGCAACCGTGACTACGTATACCACGAAGGGTTTGGTCGAATGCACAACCGAATATCCAAGCGCGCTGCGTATGACGGCAACACCCATCCAGAGCAGGATCGCAAACGCAATTCCCCACAGCGCTGCAAACGGAACAGGATCGGGTACGCTGCGTAATTCCATAACGGTTCGGTAGGTGTCTAAATATACAGCCACGCCACCCAACAATGCTGCAGCTGGATAAACCCATGGAATACGGAAAGCCGACGCCTTGAGCGGCGTGCTTTCCGTCGGCGATGGGATCGATTTTGAAGGCGGATTCGGCTGGGTATCCAAAATCTGAACGCTTTGTTGGATACGGCGCTCCACTTCACTGAGTTCAGTTGCAGGAACAGATGCGAGCGAAATATTGCTCGGAACGCTTTTCAGAAAACGATTGCATAACGTATCGACGAACGAATCAAAGTAGTAAAACGAATATGGCGGAGCATTGATTCGCGGCAGTTCTGTCCGCAGCGGTTCCGGCAAAAATCCTTTTTCCGCATCGATATTGAAGCCATCATCGTAGATCGGAACGATATTGCGTCCCAGCCGAAAGGCTTCCTCAATCTCTCGATACAGCCAGTCACCGGGCTGGCTGCAACGTTCTAGCGAGCCGGGGGAAAGGATCAGGATGAAGTGCGGGCGCGCCGCAATTTGATTGAGAATAATATTATCGAATGCACCGTTATCGATGGCAGTCACATCGAGGAATACATCGTATCCTCGCTGGCGAAGCGCCTGAAAGAGCAAGCGCGCGAGATGTTTGCTAGCGCTGCGACGATAAGATATAAAGACGGACATTGCCACCTTCGTATTAATACATATTCTATTGTATAAAATAATTTATACTTGTTTTCAGCATTCTGTGCAATGCACATCTGCAACATCATTGTGTTCTACCAGCGCGGCAAACCAGTCGCGGAAGCGCACGCCATTGACGTTCTCGCTGTAAAAGCGCGGCGTCGGCGTGATGCAGTGTTCGCCACCCGGCGCAACGAATGAGCCAAAATTAGCGTAGCGCTGCAAGCCGTCGAGCGTCGCTTGCATGGCGAGCGGCCACGCCTCAACCGCGCCCATCATCACGTCGTACTGGGTCTGTACGCCGTCGTTATAAGTCGTGTAAGCGCCGAATTCGCTGCGCGGATAGCTGCGTGCGGCAGCCGCCGTCAGTGACGAGACGAACTGATCCGGCGCGACGCGGCGATTGCGCACGCCCCACACGTCAAAGCCGCCCCATGCCGGATTAATCACGCCGATACCCGCGTCGCCAAACTCGGTCAGGTGTGCGCTGCGATAGCGCCGCGCGATGGTCGGCGTGTAGTAGATCGCGCCGATGGCTCCGGCGCTGCATCCGGCGACGACCACGTTGTTCGGTCGTGGGACGTTGGCGAACGCCCAGTTCAGCGCAGCGGTCGCGTTGATGGAACCTTTGTGCTCGATAGCACCGCCCGCATACTCGACGGTTTTAGTGCCTAAGTGATAATCACCCGTGCAGTAGGTGACGAACACGGTCGTATAGCCCACCAGCGGGTTTTCGGGATTCACCGGGTCGAAAATGCCCTGACTGTAGGCGGCAGCCTCGTTGCCCTCGACCACTTCGTCGAACAAGCCGGAATTCAGCGCGCAGGTTTCGTCATTCCAGCACGCGCCGCCACCCTCGAAGTAGATCAGCAGCTTGTCGGGATCACCCGCGCGGACGAAGAAGGTGTAGGGGATGCCGCGCGCGCATAAGGCATCACCGCCGGGTGTGACCGGCGTCCAATCTTGAGCGGCGGCAATCGAAACAGTCAAAAGCGTGAACAGTAGAATCAGCAGTAAGTTTCTCATAGCGACCATTTTTGAACGCAACCGTGCAAAAATCAAGGATCATGCTGAACGAGCGCGGCGATTTCGTTTTATATCCAGAGGAATTATTTCCGAAACTGAGTATGCTCCCAATCACTGAAGCGGTCTTGCAGCTTCAGTCGTTGATACTTCCCCGTCGATGTGACTGGAATGTCGGTGCCAAACACAACCACTTTCGGCGCTTTCTCGAAGGTCATACGCGCTTGGCAGTGCGCGATAATCGCGTCAGCATCAAGCGTCACTCCTTCGTGCGCGACAATGTACGCCCCTACTTCTTCGCCATAGTAGTCGTTCTTGAAGGCTATCGCCAAGCCCGCCTTGACGCCCTCGATTTCGAGCAGCACTTCCTCGATGTCGAACGGGCTGAACTTGACACCCCCGCGATTGATCAGCTCCTTGATTCGCCCCGTGATGAAGAAGAACTGCCGTCCGCGCCCATCAACCTCGTAGAATCCTTCGTCGCCGGATCGAAACCAGTCGAACTTGAAGGTTTCTGCGTTCGCATCCGGGCGCTGAAAGTAGTGTTTCATCACATTATGCCCGCGAATGCAGATTTCGCCCCGTTCTCCCGGCGCGAGCCGTTGTCCTGAACCAAGCGCGTCGAAGATCGCCATTTCATTGGGTTGAATCGCGCAGCCGATACTCGGATAGCCGAAGTCGTACATCCAGTGATTGTGTTCTTCCCACGACAGATCAATCGGCAGATGACACGAATAGCAGGTCGTCTCGCTCAAGCCGTAGCCGTGCAAAATCGGGATGCTAAAGCGTTCCTCAAAGGCTTTGACGAGGCTCATCGCCAATGTGCCAGCCCCGCAGACCATGTGCCGGAAGGTGCGTAGGTCGTATTTGCCAATATCATCACCCCAGATCGACTTACCTGCCGCTTCCTGCTGATCCGCATATTCCAGCGAGAACTGGAGCAGCGTCGGCACAAGGCTGACGATCTGCACCCGCTCACGGGCGATCCGTTCCCAGAAGTGACTGCTCGAATAGGCGCGCGTCAGCACCGTCGAGCCGCCGACGAACAATGGCGTAATCAGCGTAACGACAATCCCGTTAACGTGGTGAATCGGCAGCACGCACATCGTCCGCTGGTTGCCTGTGAGCGCCTGCCATTGTGCGATTCCCTGCGCGTCAACCAGCAGGTTGTACTGCATCAAGACGACGCCTTTCGGCGCGCCAGTCGTGCCGCTGGTGTAAACGAGCAGCGCTTCGTCATCGAGCGTAGCACGTTCATCCGTGCTCATGAAAGTATTGGGACGGTTGGCGATCTCGCTGGCGAAGTGAAGATATGAATTCGAAGCTTCGCCGCCAACTTGGACGATCTGGCGGACGTTGGGCGCGCCCAGTCCGGCGTCAGCGTCGCCGTGAATGATCGCCTCGGCGCGGTCGAGGTACTCATCGCGGACGAGGCACACGACTGCTTCGCTGTTGCGCAGGATGAAGGCGATCCGCCGGTCATCTTCAGCGACGTTCTGGGGAGCGACTGCCGCGCCGATCAGCCAGCAGGCAAAGTAGATAATCACCGTATCGAGATGGTTGTAGGCAATCGTCGCCACGCGGTCGCCGCGCCGCACGCCGAGGTCGTCGTACAGGAAGCCCGCCGTTTGATGCACTTTTGCGTTGAACTGAGTGTAGGTCAGTTCGTCGCGCTGGTCGTCGGCGTCATAGTGGATGATGAACGTCTTGTCCGGCGTCACACCCGCTTGCAGCGAAAGCAGGTGACGGAAATTGCGATATGGCACTTGATAATGTTCGGGTGGCACGCCGTTGATCGTCCGCGCCGCTTGGATGTGGCGCAGGGTCGCAGCGTCGAGATGTCCGTTAGGCGTCACACTAAACCTTTCTGACAATAAAGAATCCTTTTATCCTGATTATAGTCAAGAAACACGGCGCTCAAGGCGCTTCATCCTTAAATCGTATAAAGAAAAGGCTACAATGTGCGGAAGCGAGACGGAAACTAGCTTCTGCGCTTCCCTGAGGTCGCAGCTAATCAAATTTTAGCCGAGCTTCCGTTTTTCGGCGCGAGGTTCAGTCAGGGCTGGGGTTAAAAAAGCTTGCCGAATCAAAAACAGGGCGCGCCACGTTAGGCACACCCTGTTTTTCATATACGTATGGGATTTTAGCTAGCTGCGGGACGCGGTGCGAGTGTCACCGGCAGCGTGAGTTCCTGCGTGCCGTTACGCACGACGGTCAGATTGACCGTGTCGCCGGGCTTGGTATTGCTGGCGAGGTACGAAATCAGCGATTCCATGCTTGTAACCGGCTCACCATTAATCTGGGTGATAATGTCCGCCGAAGCCGGAACCTGCTCACCATTCGCATTCGTCGTGATCGTCGCGTCTCGCAGCCCCCCCCGCGACGCCGGACCACCGGGTTCAGCGCTGCTGACAATCACGCCACGCGCGTTATTCGGCAGGTTCATCGCTTCGATGGTAGCGAGGTTGATGTTGCCACCCGAAATACCGAGGTAGCTGTAATTCACCTTACCCGCGCTAATCAGCGCCGGAGCGACACGCTTAACAAGGTTGCTGGGGATGGCAAAGCCAATGCCCGAATTGCTGCGCGACTGGCTCAGAATCTGCGAGTTAACGCCGACTACTTCACCATTCATGTTGACTAGCGGGCCACCGCTGTTGCCGGGATTGATCGCTGCGTCGGTTTGAATGACCGAGCCAATTTGGAACTGACCAAGGCTGTCAATCGTGCGGTCAAGCGCGCTGATCACGCCGGTCGTCAGCGTCCAAGGCTGGTTGAACGGGCTGCCAATGGCGACGACTTCTTCACCAATGAACAGGTTGTCCGAGTCACCCAAGGTCACCGGATGCAGTTCGTTTGACGGACGATCCACCTGAACGACAGCGAGATCAGAGTCGGGGTCAACGCCAACGACTTCGCCTCGATAAATACTGCCATCGAAGAAGTTGACTTCGACACTGATTGCGCCCTCAACCACGTGGTTATTGGTGACAATGTGACCGTCGGTATCAATCACAAACCCTGTGCCCGTTCCGGCAATCAGATTATCCTGATTCGAGAGTGCACCGCTGCCCGAAGACCGTGCAATCACATTGATCGAGACGACAGACGGTCCAACATTGTTGTAAACTTGCGCATAAGCTTGCTCACTGGCAAGTGCAGACGAGTCCAGCAGCACAGGCTGCGGTGTCACTACGGGCCACGTCACATCACCCTGCGCTGTGCTCGACGTCACTGCAGTGCCGATGAAAAAGGCAAACACCGCAATCATAAGCACGGTGAAAAGTACGACGCTCTTTTTACCGATAGACTTCATTGTGTGAATTTCCTCTCCCACACCTAAGTTGGATTCTGCGTATAGTGGTGGGGTTGCTATACTTTCCTGCATTCTAGTGATACCCCATGAGCGTGGGCTGAATTAGAAATTAAGTGCGCATCAGATAAGTGTAAAATGAGCGTTTACAATTTGCCTCCGCACTGCCACACTTTTGTGACGGATCAATATTTGTACTAGGAGCTTAAACATGACTTTACGCAAATTCCCTGAAGGCTTTGTTTGGGGCGCGGCGACTGCCTCGTACCAGATCGAGGGCGCGGCGACCGAAGACGGACGCGGCACATCGATCTGGGACACATTTTCGCACACTCCCGGCAAAGTTCATAATGGTGACACCGGTGACGTTGCCAACGATCATTACCACCGCTGGAAAGATGACGTCCAACTGCTGAAGAACCTGAACGTTTCGGCGTATCGCCTTTCGGTCGCATGGTCCCGTATTCTGCCGCAAGGACGCGGCACGGTCAACGAAGCGGGAGTCGATTTCTACAGCAGCTTGATCGATGAGCTTCTGGAAAACGGAATTACGCCCTATATCACCCTCTATCACTGGGATTTACCCCAGACCTTGCAAGATGAAGGCGGCTGGCTGCGGCGCGGCATCGTCGATGATTACGTCGAATACGTGGACGTTATCACCGGCGCATTGGGCGACCGCGTCAAGAACTGGTTCACCTTCAACGAGCCATGGGTCTTTACGTGGCTCGGCTACGTTATGGGCGTTCACGCGCCGGGACTCACGAGCAATTCGCCCGCCCCTGCGCTAACAGCGACCCATCACTGCTACCTCGCGCACGGAAAAGCCATTCCCGTCATCCGCCAGAACTCCCCCGGCGCGCAGGTTGGCATCGTGACGAACCTCAGCCCTGCTGATCCAGCGACCGCCAAGCCCGCCGATCAACAGGCGCTCACGTTCTACGATGGCTGGTTCAACCGCTGGTATCTCGACCCGCTGTTCCGAGGCAGCTATCCGGCGGACATGCTAGCATACTACGGTGCGAATGCGCCGAAAATTGAAGCAGGTGATATGGCGATCATCGCCACGCCCATCGACTGCTTAGGGGTCAACTATTACTCGCGCTCCGTGATTAAAGCGAATGAAGATGAGAGCGCTCCCTTCCCGTTTGCGTCGGTGCATCCAGAGGGCGAATACACTGAAATGGATTGGGAAGTCTATCCGAAGGGGCTGTACAACCTGCTCAAGCGCCTGACGACCGACTACAGTCCGCCCGCCATGTACATCACCGAAAACGGCGCGGCATTCATCGACGTGCTGACGCCTGAAGGCGAAATCCACGACGACCGGCGTGTCGCCTACCTGCGCGGGCATCTTGCCGAAGCAGAACATGCCATCGAAGATGGCGCACCGCTCAAGGGCTACTTCGTCTGGAGCTTGATGGACAATTACGAATGGGCGGAAGGCTACAGTAAGCGCTTCGGCATCCATTACGTCGATTACGAGACGCAGCAGCGTTACATGAAGGACAGCGCGAAATTGTACGCGCAGATCGCCAAGCAAAACGCTGTCGAAACCGAGGGCTAACCTACGCGCTGTACATGGGCATTGGTCGGGGCGTTCAAGGCGAAACATCCTTTCGCACAACGCCCCGCCGAACGATGCCTATTGACGTAATCGACAGCAGCGTCTTGGTGTTCAAATCCGTCCCTGCTTCAAATCCAAAGGCTTGCCAAAACCGCATCGCCACTATGCCGCTCCCTAAAGGAGCGGCACTTTGCGTCTTTGCGCAAACCGAAGGGCTGCTTGCGCCTTTGCGTTAAATCGTTTCACTGCGTTCCCGTGACATCCTGTCCTGCCTCCGCACTCAACAGAGTCTTGGTGTTCGGCGCGCGGTAAAGCCGATATGCCTTGCGCTCCTCGAACGCGAAGAAAGCCTGTTTCGGCACGACAATCTCTTGGACGATCTCTTGGACGATCTCTTGCTCGTCTACCTTGAGCACGTAGGTCGCTACCCGCCCGTTAACGCGAATCGTGTGACTGACGACGCCGCTAATCTCTGTGACACGCCCGACACTCACATCGCGGTTCATCCGCAGATAGCTCTGTGCGCCTAAACCAACCGTCGCCGCGTTGATCACGGTGATCACGACACCGAGCAGAGTCAGGATCGATGAGTCGTTCTGCTGCCCTAGAAAGAGGAAACTTGTTGCTGCCAGCCCGCCGATCAGGACGATGGCGATCACAATCCAGAGCGTGCGTCGCCATTTGCGCTTGATCCGCCCGATCTGCGCGTCAGTCAGGCGACCATCACGGTTCGCAGCAAGGTCGGCATCGCTGAAATTCAAGGCTTCGCTGAGGGAGATTGAGGGGTTAGAAACAGACATCGCGGTTTCCTGTAAAAGTTCAGCATCGTCCATCAGTTGCATCTAATGGCGTAGCTATATATACGCTCGAAATGGGTAGGCACGCAGGTCTGCCTCGACGAATTGCCTCGTAATCGCGTCGCTAGCGGACGAAGCGTTGACGCAGAAGCTGCCACAACCAGCGTAACTCCTCAAGCCGCAGCAGCACCGCCAGCACCAAAAAGATCACGAGGCTTAGCCCACCACCCACGCCGACCAGCAGCGCTTCATGGATCACGCCCTGCGTGCCGATCAGCCTTTCGAGCAGCGGTTCAGCCACAGTCGCCGCGATCCCCATGCTCAGCGCGGCGAGGCTCGCCTTGCCAATCGTTTTCAGCAGCCGTTGATCGCCAAAGCCGTTCATGCGCCGCCCCAGAATGTACGCTGAAAGCGAGGAATGAGTCAAATGCTTGACGCTGTCCGCGATCATCAGCGCGAACAAGCCGTAAGTCGGCAGCAGCGTCACCGTCACCACCATGTAAACGACGAGGCTCACGATCCCGATCAGCGCAGGCGTCAGCGTATCCTGCCGCGCGTAGAAGGCGTAGACCAGCAGCAAATCGACCGCCGCAAAGGGCAAGCCGAGCAGGTAGAGTCGCAGCGCCACCGTCGTGATCACCGTGTCGCCCGGTGTGAACGCCCCATGCTCGAACAGCAGGCGCACAATCGGCGTCGCCAGCACGAACAAGCCAATCGCCGCCGGAATCATCAGCGTGATCGCCAGCCGCAAGCCCAGTCCAAGTGTATCCTTGAACGGACGGTCGCCATCGCGCACGATTAAGACCGACTGCCGCGCCAGCGTTGGCAAAATAGCGATGCTGATCGCTGTCGCGACCAAGCCTTGCGGGAACTGGACGAGCGTCGTCGCCCATTTCATATAGCTCAGGCTGCTTTCACCCGTTTGGCTGGCAAAGTTATAGCTGAAGAAGCGGATCAACGAATCGACGATCAATGCCAGCATGACCGGCGCGTACAGTTTGGCGATCCGTCGCAGCGCGGGATGCTGCCAATTGAGCGTCAGATGCAGGTGAGCCGCGCGCAAGCCGGGAAGCTGAAGCGCCATCTGGATCACCGCGCCGATCAACCAGCCGAAGGCAGCCGCGCGGATGCCATCAGCGGGACGCGCAGCGCTCCAATGGATAGTATGTTGTTGGAAGGTGGCAAAAACCTGAAGCGGCGGCGCGAGCAGCACCGTGCCTAGCACGATACAGGCGTTGAAGACCGCGCCCGCCAATGCTGGCAGCGTGAATGAACGCAGCGCATACAGCGTGCCGCTCAGCACCGCGAACAGGCTCAGGAAAATCAGGGCGGGCGCGGTGAGGCGCAGCAGTTCGGTAGCCAGCGCTTGCGTTGTGCTGTCGTAGCCGCTGCCGACCAGCATGACCACTTGCGGCGCAAAGAGGATCAATATCAACACCAGCAGCGTCACAATCACCGTGACGAGGCTGACCAGCACCGAGACTAACTGCCACAGCGCCTGTTTGCCGTCTTTGGTGACGACATCGCTCAGCACCGGAATAATCGCGCCGTTGACATGCCCGCCGATCAGCAGGTCGTACAGGGTCGTTGGCACGAGCGTCGCCGCGATAAAAGCATCGGTCGCCCGTGATGCGCCAAACAGGTTCGTCAGCGCCACGTCGCGCGCCATCCCTAGCACGCGGCTGGCGATGTTGCCGAGCGCCAACACGCCGGTCGCGCGGGCGACACCGGCATTGGTCGCCTCTTGCGAGACTTCCGCTTCTGCCGAGGTGGGCACGGCTTCGCTAGCGCGTATGCTTTCTGATTGAGCCAAGCGGTTATCCTGAACTCGACGCACGACGCGCTAAGGATAGCACAGGCATTGTCCAACATATAGATCGAGCGGCACACGGCAGCGTGTGTCAATGATTTGTGTGAATAGTATCGCCATTGGCAGGCGATGGTTTAGAATTGTCAGGATGAAGGTTGGCAAGGATACGGTATGCGGTGGATCGTCGCACTAGGGACGCTGTTGCTGTTCACAGCATGTCAGCCTCCCCCCACAAGCGAACAAGGCGTCAATAACAGCGACCCAAATGTCGTTGTCTGGACACACGATGCACAGACGGCGCTTTTTCGCGCAGACATCGTCGGCGGCGAGAGCGACTTTCGCGCGCATAATATCATCCCGAACTGCACGATCTACGGTGATAACCGGATCGTTTGGCTCAATGAACTGGGTCCATTCCAAATCGAGGTGCGCGAAGATCGCCTGCCCGATGGAGCCATCAGCGCCTTCGTCCAGTATTTGACGGTAAACGAGCGTGTCTATACCTTCGACGCGCTGCTGCCTGAAGTCGAACAGCAGTCCGAAATCAATCCGGTCGTCGAAACAGTGCTGATCAACGTCAATGGCATCGACCACCGTGCCGATTCGCTCGGCGGGTGGGATCGAGACTGGTTCCCGCGCGTCCTCAACGCTTGCAAAAAATTGAGCCAAACGCCCGTACTGGTTGCACCATCGAGCGGCTGGCTCTCAGCGCGTGAAATCCCCTTCAGTCCGCAGCCGCCGTTGGTGCTCTGGGATAGCGCACAGATGGGCATTAGCCCCGCCAGCGCGCCGCCGGACGCGCCCAAGTGGATCAGCGGTGACGGTGCGGCGAGTCTGTGGCATACGCTCCACTCGCTGCCCTCGAACATGATCTTCGAGGACGGCGACCACTACTACGAGATCGCCCTGCAAGTTCCCGGCGTCACACGAGACGCCCCCCTCGCGCCGAGCTAGAGAGCAAAAGGGCTGACACACAGGTCAGCCCTTATACAGCATTGCTAAACTAAAAGAACCGTGAAACGAACGCCACCGTGCTAAATCCCCGTCGCGGTGACGCCATATGTCCCTGAACTGTAGACGAAAACCTGATTATCGAGTTCGGTCTGTCCTTCGGGCAAACCCGCGTGAAACCAGTCGTAGAGCCACTTGGCGTCGCTGATCGACAGGTTGACGCAGCCGTGACTCTGACGGTAGCCGAACAGGTCGTGCCAGTACGTCCCGTGCAGGCTGATGCCGCCGTTGAAATACATCACCCACGGCACACTTTGCAGGGCGTAAGCGCTCGGCGCGCCAGTTGCGCCAGCCATCGCGTCGCGTGGCAGGTTCGCCCAGACATTGAACAAACCTTCGGGCGTTTCGTGCGTCGGCAAGCCCGTTGAGATCAAGGTCGCAAACACAGGCGTATCGTCCTCGTAGGCGACCAGCGTCTGCTCATAGAGATCGACCGCGACCCAACGCCCACTGACGCCTTCAGGACGCTCGATTTTGTGAACTTTGGCGACGAAACGCTGCTCGACCCACTGATTCGGCCCGATCATGTACCAGTGCCAGCCGTCGGCGTCGGTCGCGGTGGCATAAATCGGCACGAGTTCGTAGCGCTTGATCCAGCGCCCGTTATCCTGTGAGCGCGGGCCACCGGGATACGCCGAGACGTAGATGCGGCTCAAGTCGAGGATGAAGGCGAACGGGTGGTCGAGGTCGTCGCTGATGGTCACGCCCGTGAAATAGGACGCCTGTGAGAAGCGGGCATCGTCACGGTGAATCCACCTGCCA
>JBBSNT010000013.1:0-28014 GCA_038260485.1 Aggregatilineales bacterium
TTCGCGTTTGCCAAGTGCATTCAGTCTGTGTGCGCTGGATTTGCGCCCTCAGGGGCACGTTGATTTCCCGAAGAGGTACGAGGAATGTCCGACAACACGCCCGATTTTGATAACATGTCGCCGGAAGACATTATGGCTTGGATGGAAACGCTGGCGAAACGTCAGGGCGCATCCGAGGGTTTCACGACTGCGGCGGATATGGACATTGCAGAGGTTGATCCTGACACGGTCGTCATTGACGAGCCGGGTTACATTCCTTATGGTCAGGAGGAGCGAGATCGCGCGGCGGCAAAGCGACAGGCTGCTGAGGGAACTCCCGCAGAGCCAGCACCGCCTCCGGCAGTTGTCCAGCGACCGACCACACCGGTGACTGCATCAACGCCGCTGCGTAGCTTTCCGACGATGCCCGCAGCCCAACCCCCTGCACCGCCGGCGGTTCAACAGCCGATTCAACCTGCTGCACAATCAGCGCCAGCGCGTCCTGTGCAGCCGCCTCAGCCCGTTCAACCCCCTGCGCCGCCCGTCGATGAAGGGGCGTTAGCGTGGCTGGAAAGCCTCGCGGCGGACGAGAGCGAAAAGCTGTTCAACCTCGACCTGTCTGATCTTCCGGAAGAAACGGCGCTTTCGGAAGCGACGCAGCCGATCAACCCGATGACGTGGCTGGAAGACCTCGCCCGTTCGCAGGTTGCCGAGCCGTCGCGTGAGAATTTGGGCACCGGCGACGATGATCTGGGAGAGTCGTAGAAGCTCGATCCGTTTGCCGATGGCGTCAACTCAATGGAGTGGATTGAGACGCTGGCGAAACGGCAGGGCGCAGACCCCGAAGAATTAACGACACGCGCGGGTATGAATATTCCTGTGCTGGACGACGCCGAAGTCGAGGCGGAGGATTATCAACCGTTCTCGTTCGATACGCCGCCGAGTGCGCGGCGCGCCCCTGAAGCTCAGGGACTTGAAAATCCGGCTGACTGGCTGAACTCGCTGGCAGGGTCGGAAGGCTACAGTGAAGAAGGAGTCCGCGCCACGCAGCCGAGCAGTGACGAACCGGATATGTCATTGGATGACATTCAGGATGCGATCAACGCCGGGACTGTGACGCGCGAACAGATGCAGTATTTCCTCGACCAGCAGGCGGATCAATTGGTGCAAGAGCCAGAGGTTTTCGAGCAGGCTTTCGAAGCTGACTATGAAGCCCAAGACGACGAACTTGATTTTGAGGAGTCGATTGCGCCTGCCGAACTTCCTGACTGGCTATCTGAACTCAATCCGCAGACGTCTACGCCTGAGCCGACCCAGCCGATTGACTCGCTGTTCGAAGCCGAAATTCCGCAGCCTGCGGGCGACATGCCGGATTGGCTGCGCGAAGACCTGCTTGACGAAGAGTCGTCGAATCTGGACAGTATTTTCGCCAGCACAGACGAAGATGAACAAGCCGCCTCGATAGAAGGGGTGGTCATGTCACCGGGTGAAGGTTTGGCTTACGAGATCGAAGTCGATGCTGATGATCCGTGGGTTGAGGCGTTCGACCTCGAATACGAGCAGGGCGCGATTGACGTTGATGACATTCCTGACTGGTATTCGCAGAACTTGAGCGATCCAGAGCGGATTGCTTCCGTCGAAGGGCAGGGCGAATTCGACGAGGAATGGCAAGGGCAGAGCGCGCTTGCAGATGCGGCGTTGCCTGCCGAGCGCGATCTTTCGGCGGGACAGCCTGAAGCGATCCCCTCGTGGGCGTCCGATTTCGCGTCAACTGAACACGAAGAAGTAGAAGCTAGCAGCGGCGAGAGCGTTTTCGCTGAGATGCCGGACTGGCTGCGTGAAGTTGAGGCGTCGGTTTCGCCGGACGACATCCCTGATTGGCTGGTCGAGACGATTTCTGCGCCTATCGAGAGCGAGCCGGAAGCGCCGATGGTGATCGCGCGACCTGCGCCTGAACCGACTCCTGCGCCGCCTGTGCAGATGCCTGTAAAAATGCCAGTACAGCCCGCCGCGGGCGTGCCTGTGCCGACACCGCCGCAGTCCGCGCCTGTGTATGCCGCTGTTGGAGAGGCGTCCGAAGTGCTAGAGCGGGCGCGTGATAAAGAGCAGAACGGCGATCTCGAAGGCGCACTGGCGGATTATGAAGGCATGATTCGCGTCAACAGCGACCTCGACTCGGTGATTGCTGACCTGTCGCAGTTGGTCAAGTCGTATAAGACGACGCCCGCTGTATACCGCGTGCTGGGCGACGGTTTGATGCGACAAGGCAAGCTGCAAGCCGCGCTCAACACTTACCGCGAGGCGCTCAATCAGTTATAATTCTACAAGCAGGGACTGCGGCAGCGCGCCGTATCCGTTAAAAGTCGAACGTTAAAAGGAGTCTCGCTCATCGAGGCTTTTAACGTTTGACCTTTATCTTTTTGATATTCTCACTTGAGGAGATGCTTGTGGAACGTACGTTAATTATCATCAAGCCGGACGGCGTACAGCGTGGACTGGCTGGCGAGATTCTGAGCCGCTTCGAGCAGCGCGGGCTGAAGATCGTCGGCATGAAGTTCATGCAAGTCTCTCGCGAACTGGCACAGAAGCATTATGCCGTTCACGAAGGCAAGCCGTTTTACGAAGGTCTGGTCGATTACATCACGTCCGCGCCGGTCGTGGTGATGGCGCTGGAAGGCACGAACGCGGTTGCTGCCGCGCGTGGCACGATTGGCGCGACGAAGCCGTCAGAAGCTGCCGCCGGAACGATCCGCGCGGATTTCGCGCTTGAGATCGGGCGCAATCTGGTTCACGGCTCGGACAGCGTTGAGAACGGCGCGATTGAGATCGCCAACTTCTTCACGGATGCGGAACTGGTAAGGTGGTCGCGCGCGACCGACGCATGGATTTACGAATAGGGAAAAACGACCTCACCCCGTGCAAACCTGCTGTTTGTCTGCTCCTCTCCACAGGGAGAAGGGGAGTCGATCATAGTGAGACGGGGGTGAGGTTGATTACTGGATGTTGACCAATACGTTGGCGGCTTTCCAGAAGCCTTCGAGGTCGTAGAAGGCGCGTTCTTCCTCACCGAAGATGTGGACGATCACGTCGCCGTAGTCCATCAACATCCAACCGCTGTCGTTTTTACCCTCGACGCCAACGGGCAAGCGGCTGTGTTTCTCTTTGATCTTCTCGCGTACGCCGTCCGCAATGGCTTTGATCTGGCGATTACTATTTCCGGTGCAAATTACGAAAAAATCGGCGATGATCGCGTCGGGTCGCAGGTCGAGCAAGACGATATTTTCGGCTTTTTTGTCCTCGACGGCATCGACAATATCATGGGCTACATCTAAAGGGTCCAGAACTTCCTCCTGAATGGGTGACACAGTAACGTTTCACTTTATTTTAACACAGTCTGTTTGATGGTCAATTTGGTTCAAATACGGTTCTAACGGAAACTCATGGATAAACATATCGCGTTCACGGCTCAAAGTGCAGGCGAACGGCTCGACAAGATTGTTTCGGCGCGGGTGGGCGATCAACTGACGCGCACGCAGGTGCAGACGTTGATCCGCGATGGACAAGTGACGGTCGATGGCGAGGTGATCAAACCGGGGATTAAACTGAAGGGTGGCGAGAAAATCGTTGTCACCGTGCCGCCTGTGCCTGAAGATCAGACCGTTGAGCCGGAAGCGATCTCGCTAGAGATCGTCTACGAGGACACCGACCTCGCCGTGATCAACAAGCCCGCCGGATTGGTGGTGCATCCGGGCACGGGCAATCAAACGGGCACGCTGGTCAACGCAATTTTGGAACTTTATCCGCAGATCGCGGAGATGAACTACGCTCCGAAGCGGCGCGGGATCGTCCACCGGCTCGACAAGAATACCAGCGGTTTGATCCTGATCGCTAAACGTGCGCCCGCGCTGCACCGACTGATGGCGCAGTTCCAAGCGCGGACGATTGACAAGACCTATATCGCGCTGTTGGAGCGCACGCCAAAAACGCCAACCGGACGAATCGAAGTGCCGATTGGGCGTGACACGAACAATCGGCGCAAAATGTCGCCTCAGCGAGACGGGCGTCCGGCGATTAGTGAATACACAGTGGTGGAGCGCTTCGAGGATGGGCGCGTGCTGGTGCAGGTCAAGCTGTTGACGGGGCGGACGCATCAAATTCGCGTGCACATGGCGTTCATCAACTGCCCAATTGTGGGCGACACGCTGTATGGGTATCGCA
This sequence comes from Aggregatilineales bacterium, assembly GCA_038260485.1. Taxonomy (GTDB): domain Bacteria; phylum Chloroflexota; class Anaerolineae; order Aggregatilineales; family Phototrophicaceae; genus Flexifilum. The sequence continues at coordinate 4,198 of JBBSNT010000013.1, forward strand.
AGCAGACGCTGATGCGGCGGCAGTTTTTGCACGCATGGCGGCTGTGCTTTGATCAGCCGCGCACGGGCGAACGCCTGTGCTTTGAGTCGCCGCTGCCGCACGCGCTGGAAGCGGTGCTGGTGAGCCTGCGCAAAGATCGATGATTTGCCGAAGATTCGCTACAATTAGCCGTTAAAAGGTAAAAGTCTGAAAGTTAAAATGATGTTCCATATCGAGCCTGACCTCTTTTAACTTTGACCTTTTAACTTTCAAATGACTTTCATCGAAGGGAATGCTGAATGCGAGAAATTACAGTTGCAGTCGTGCAAATGAAGCCCAAGCTCGGTGAAGCTGAGGATAACCTCGTTAAGATGTCGGAGATGATCTCGAAGATCGCTTCGCAGCAGAAAGTTGATCTGATCGTTTTCCCTGAACTGGTGACGAGCGGTTACGAACTCGGCTTGCGCTTTACAGAACTGGCGCAGCGTGTGCCGGGCCCGACGGTCAATTTGATCGCGCAGCGCGCCAACGAGTACGGCGTTTACGTCGCCTTCGGCATGGTGACGAAAGAGCGGGTCGAGTCAGTGCTGTACAACTCGGCAATCCTGATTGGTCCTGAGGGCGATCTGGTCGAGGTTTACAACAAGGTTCACCTGCGAGGCGAGGAACGAATGGCGTTCCGTGAAGGCTTCAAGATGCCCGTGATCGACACCGAAGTCGGCAGCATTGGCTTGATGATCGGCTACGATTTGGCGTTCCCCGAAGTGGCGCGCAGCCTCGCGCTCGACGGCGCGGAGATCATCTGCGTGCTGGCGAACTGGGAAGCATCCGCAATTGACGAATGGAAAACTTATCTGCGGGCGCGCGCTTACGAGAACTCGGTTTTTATGGTCGGCGCGAACCGCGCGGGCGAGGACGTGACCCTGACCTTCGGCGGCGAAAGCATGGTCGTTGGTCCACGCGGCGAGATTCACGCTTCGCTGGCAGGCGAAACGGACGAGGAAACAGGCGCGCCGCTGGAAGGCTTCACGGTCGCGCGTATTGACCTTGACGAAGTACGCCGCAACCGCGAAGAATATCAACTGATCCAGAACCGCCAGCCGACCGTTTATCGCTCGATTGTGCGGCGCTACTAGAGCATGATTGCTTTGGAATACAGCCTACTCGTTCGCTTCCGTGTGCGCCTTATGAGCGCGGGTTATTCCAAGCGCTCGCTGGCGGCGGGGCTGGTTAACGTGAAGGTTGCGGCGGTCGATGCGACGTGGTCGGGCTTGAAGTTCCTGTATCGCCTGAAAGATCGTGGTTAGGCGATGGCACGACAGCGACTCGCACCGCTTGCGGCGCTGCTGGTGATCGCGTTTGCGATTGTCGGCGGCAGCGCGCTGCTGGTGATGACGCGCCCCGCGCCCGTGCAGATCACGATCAATCCGCCTGCTCCTACGCCTGAGCCCTCCGCATCGCCTACTCCTGCACCTGTTGCCGTCTACATCACCGGAGCGGTCAATCAGCCGCAGCAATTGATCACGCTGCCTGCCAACAGCCGTGTCGCTGATGCGATCAGCGCGGCGGGTGGTGCTGCCGCAGACGCCGATCTCGACCGTATCAATCTCGCGGCGGTGCTGCACGATGGTGATCAGGTTTACGTGTACGCACAGGGCGAAAGCGTGCCGATCCCAAGCGTGGGCGGCTCGACAACAGACAGCGGCGGCGGGGCGGTCGTTCACGTCAATACGGCGACGCTCGAACAACTGGAAACGTTGCCGGGAATTGGGCCGGCGCTGGCGCAGCGAATTATCGATTATCGGATTGCGAACGGCGCGTTTACGTCGCTGGAGTCGATGACGGCGGTCAGCGGGATTGGCGACCGGACGATTGAGAATTTCGCGGGGCTGATCGTTTTCGACTAAGCGTGCCGCTGCAAAATCCGCTGGGGGTTTCTGAGGCAACCTAATACGGGAACGCAAAAGAGGCGCAGAGTAAAATCTGCGCCTCTCGTTGTTTAGCTTAGGGATTGGTTATGATCCGCAGCGCTTAGCGTCCGGTCACATCTTCCCATGCGTGGCGGATGCTGTTCTTGACCCGATCCCACGTATTGGGGTAGGTGTCGTCCCAATAGTTATGGACTTCCGGCTCGATGTCATCCCACGTGCGGTTGTCGTAGCGCGCATCGGTCGCCAAGTTATAGCCGTAGCGGTAAGCCGGATCGTAGACCGAGTAATCGTAGCCCGTGCCCGCGTAGTTCGTATTGTAGTCGGTACGGAACTTCGGCTCGTAGTACGAATAAGGCTGATAACGAGTCGCAGTTGCGGTCGCCGACGGTGTGGTCACGCCGGTCGTCGAGCCGTAAGACTGGCGGTGGCGCTGAATTTCTTCGGTGCTGTAAGGCTCGGCGGTTTCGTCGTAGCTCTCCCAGCCGGTTTCACGCCAACGCGCGCTGCGGTTATCGATATTGACCGGATTGTAGCGGTTGAGGATGTTCTGAGCGCGATCCGCCCATTCATCCTGATCGACGTGCACTGTCACGAGTGTGCCGCCGCGACGGACGCCCTCAGCATAGTAGTGAGCGTGTTCTTCGGGAACACCAAAATCCACCAGACCCGCGACGATACCGCCTGTCGCTGCGCCCGCTACGGCGCCAATACCCGCCAACAGCGCTGCCGCCAAGGGTCCCGCCGCGATGACCGGACCAATACCGGGAATTAAGGCGACGCCTAGACCGACCAATGTACCGACGACTGCGCCAAAACCTGCGCCTTCGCCCGCATTGACATCATCGTCAGGGCTATTCACTTGCTGTCCATATTCGCCACTGACATCATTGGCGACTAAGCTCACGCTGCTGCGATCAAAACCTGCATCAACGAGTGCTTCGACGGCACGTCGCGCAGTTGCCATTTCATCGTAAAGTGCGATTACTGTCTTAGACATGCTCAACTCCTTTTCGGGTTTGAATACGCATATTGCCTATACTATATAACTAATTTAATTAAATGTGTGGCGCTCTCACCAAATATTTAATTTTTAATTACAGCGGGCGAAAAACGCACTTGAACTGCCTAACTGTTAATTCGCAATTGAGCGATGTTAGACTGCGCCTTATAATGAGTGTGAGTTAATCATGATTGCCTCGTGCTTTGTCGCTTGGATGCATTGGAATGCCAGTGCAAAACTGTGTCGAACCGCTGTGTTGCTTGCCCGATGAGCACGCAGGTGATTAGCGGAGGATTCATGCAGCGCAGAGGATTTGCTGAACAGGATCGCCTCCTATTTGGCTCGCGTTGGGTATTACTGCTGCTCATATACGGCGTGCTGCTGCTGTTTCGTAATCAAATCGAAACGTTCAATGCCAGCAGCTTCGCGGTCGCTTTTGTGATCAGCGCTACCTTCAACGCAGGGTTATACCCATTTCTGGCAATGGAGGCGCTCAAACGAGCTGCCCCGGCCGCGATCCTTTTTTGTGACCTGATGCTGGCGGCGGTGTTCGCGTGGCTGAGCGGCGGTAACGGCTTCATCGTTGCGGGCGGCGGCGGCGCGTTGATGGTCGCCAGTTTGCTGCGTCCGCACGTTCGCTGGAACGCCGCGCAGGTGATCGGCATCGCAACGGTTATGGCTTCGCCGCTGGTGCTGCCAACGAGCGCCGGAAACGGTTCGGCACTGCTGACACTCGTGCCGATTGGACTGGCGACGATTATCGCCAGCTACGCCTACGATAAAGAAATGGGACGGCTGCGGCGGCGCATGGAGCAGCTAGACGGTGCGCAGGAGGCTTACGTCGCGGACAACCGCCAGCGCACGCGCGCGATTGCCGAACTCACCTATATCATGAGCGCAACGCTCAATTACCAGAAGGTGCTGGACGCCATGCTAGAGGCGGGGCGGCTGGGCTTGCGGATGCCAGAGCGTGAGCAGTCGAAGCTGTTCGCTGGCGTGTTCCTATTTCACGTTGATGACAGCCGTCTGCATGTCGTCTCGTCAAGGCGGTTTACGCGCGCGGACGACGTGCGCACGCTTTCGGGGACGGAGGGAATCGCGGGGCGGGCGCTGCGCGAAGCAGTGCCCGTTTTTGGGACTGATGCTACTGAAGACTCCGAGCTGCAGAATTTCGTCGCTTTCCAGGGTTGTAAATCGCTGCTCTGCATTCCGCTGCGGGCGGGATTCGACAACTTCGGCGTGCTGTTGTTCGGCAGCGATACGGCGAACGCCTTTACAGAAGATCACGGTGAACTGCTGACGGCGCTGGGCATTCAGGCGACGCTCGCTTTGCAAAACGCGATCCTGTATCACAATCTGATTCAGGAAAAAGAGCGGATTGTCGATTTGGACGAGGAAGCGCGCAAGAAACTGGCGCGTGATTTGCATGATGGCCCGACGCAGAGTATCGCCGCGATTGCGATGCGGATGAGTTACATCCAAAAGCTGTTCAAGAAATCTCCGCAGCAAGTGCCGGACGAGATTAAGAAGGTCGAGGATTTGGCGCGGCGGACGACGACGGAAATTCGGCACATGCTGTTCACGCTGCGTCCGCTGGTGCTGGAGTCGCAGGGGATGTCGGCGGCGCTGAACCAGCTTGCTGACAAAATGTACGAAATGTATGGGCAGGCGGTGGCGGTTCGGGTGGAGCGTGGGGTCGAGGATCGGCTTGATTACCAGCAGCAGGGCGTGATCTTCTTCATCGTCGAGGAGGCGGTCAATAACGCGCGCAAGCACGCGAACGCCAAGCTGGTCAGTATTTCGGCGATGCAGCAGAACGACATGGCAATCGTGCAGATCGCGGACAACGGGGTTGGCTTCGATCTTGAGAAGATGGAAGCGGGCTACGAGTCACGCGCGAACGCGAGCTTAGGCATGGTCAACATGCGCGAACGAGCTGAACTGCTCGACGGTACGCTGAGTATGCAGAGCGCGGTGGGCAAGGGAACGACGATCACGGTGGTGCTGCCGCTGCAATCGCCGGAGAAGGTGACGTCTACGAACAGACTTAACAGCCCCAAGACCAAGCTGGCGCTGGCTGCCGCTGCCCGCGTCGAGCGGGCGGACATCCGTGATCCTTATCTATAATGCGCTTTCATTTCGTGTCTATGCCTGTTTGGGGGATGTTTGCCTATTTCGCCGTCGGCTGGACGCTGCGAATTATGCTGCTCTACGGGCTTCTCGTCGGCATTGCGCGCCTCGCCCGCAGCCCTGTCGTGGTAACAGGCTTGCTTGGGAGTGAGCATCGTATCGGTTGCGTTGCCGGGTAACTACTTGATTGATGAATGGACGCCAGACCACCGCTATTTTGCTGAGGCAGTCTCCGCATTTGTCTATGCCTCCTATACGGGTAGGGTTATCCAGTCTGAAGATCGCGCGACCTTCGATTTCCGGGGCGGCGCGCCGACGAATCGCTACTTTATCTGTAGTGTCTGGACTGAGCTTCTCCGCTTCAACTTGTGCGATGTCGCGACCTTAAAATACGCGCCTCTATTTTCCGATTACGACACCGATGTAATTCAGCTTGCGCCCGACAATGGGAGGAGCGCTTTTGCAGTCCAAAACGACGACTCCACCACCGATATCTACGTTGCGGACATCGGGCAAACGATCACGACTCCGCATGTCTTCGCTCGACTGAACGGCGATTTCTACGTCGGCAGTTGGTCACCGGATGGGCATTATCTCCTGATCTTCGAAGCCCCGGACTCTCGCTATAACTATCTCCTGATCGATGTGGATAGCGGCGAGATGCAGTCGCTCAATCATGATTATGGCATCGACGCTGATTACCTGCGTACCGTCGTCTGGTCGCCGGATAGTTCGAAATTGGCTTTTCAGGACGTTGTCACGGGGGATGGACCATATAACTACGCGGGACCGCTCTACGTGCTTGTCCTGACGACCGGGCGATTGACCCAGATTAGCGGAGAGGGTGGAGTCGATCCTCGCTGGTCGCCGGATGGGTCGTCGCTCCTTTTCGACCAATCGGAGCAGCAGCCTTACGGCGATGGCATCACCATCGTGCATCACCTTTACGCGGTCAACGCGGATGGAAGCAATCGGGTCGAGATCGTCCAGAACGCAGGCGCAGTTTGGCTGCCGAATAGTGAACACGTTATATTGACGTCGCAGGGCAGAGTCTATGTAGCCCAACGTGAGGGAAATCAATCGCCGGAACTCGTGGCGGATTTCACGCCGTGGGGCGTGAAGGCATTCGATGGAATCGCAGCGTGGCGCTGAATAGTCACCCTTTTGGAGAAAATATTCGATGACTCATTCTGACCTTGCCGCGCTACGTGGCGAACCGAGCTACGTGTGGCGCGCGGGACAAGAACGCCGGTTGCAGATGATCGGGCGGTGGGCGACGCTGAATGACGTGCGCGTGCTCGATGCGGGCTGCGGGGTGGGCATGTACACGTCGAAATTCCGCGAACGCTTCACGCCGCACGTCGAGGGCATCGAGTATGAGTTTGCGCGTGCGCTGGAAGCACAGGTGACGACGCCGCACGCCGTCGTCGCCGCGAACGAGTATCTGCCCTATTCGACGGGCTACTTTGACACGATCCTCTCGCACGAGACGCTCGAACACGTCGCAGACGACACCGCTGCCGCGCGCGAACTAGTGCGCGTGCTTAAGCAGGGCGGTCGGCTGGTGATCTTCGTGCCGAACCGCTGGTATTTCTTCGAAACGCACGGGTATTACTGGCGCGGAGCGTATCATTTCGGCAATACGCCGCTGATCAATTACCTGCCGGACGTCTGGCGCGACAAGCTCGCGCCGCACGTGCGCGCCTATAGCAAGCGCGGGCTGCTGCGGCTGTTCGATGGCTTGCCTGTGCGCGTCGTCACGCATCAGCGGATTTACGGGGCTTATGATAACCTGATCGCGCGGTTTGGCGGGGCGGGGCAGGTGCTGCGGGCGATGCTGCAAGGGGTTGAGGGCACGCCGCTCGATACTTACGGGCTGTCGCATTTTCTGGTGCTGGAAAAAACTTAACGCCGCAAGACGCGCTTTTCTTACTCGTTTCTCAGTCGATAATCCGTCGAGAGCACCTAGAATGATCGCATATACTTTATTTCCTTTTGCGTAACGGATGACGGATTGGAGTCGGCGTGTGAAGAAGCTGTTTGCACTCGATTTGCTGATGGCAGAGGGCGTTTTGCCGGCTGCTGCTCAGGAGCCGTTACAGCCGACCCCTATGGCGACGCTTTAGCCGTTGAGCAGAGGTGGCAGCGACTTCTTTGAGTTCGCGCGTGCGCCCGCGCTCAACGGTGGCAAAGATTTCCGGTGACAGATGGGCTTGCAATTCGTCGATCAGGTGATCGGCGAGGTAGTGCGTCTGACCGTCACAAGCGGGGTGGTTGAACGCCAGCACCGCGAATTCGAGCGCGGTCACTGGGTCGCCAGACTGGACGAGCAGTTCAGCCATCGCCGCGAGCGTGTTGACGGCGACCGCCAGCGCGCGGACATCCATCGCAATGCGCAGAGCTTCGGTCAATGATGTGGCCGCGATCTGGTAATCCTGTGCTGCCGCTGCGATCATCCCCAAGCGATTCGGGTTGGTTGCCTGTCCACAGCGATAGCTGATGGTGCGGCATATTTCGAGACTTTCCTGATAGCGACACTTCGCCTCGTCAAACTGCTGCAATTCGACCGCTGCGTCGCCCAACTGCTGGACGAGCAGTGCGGTTTTGCGCTTTGAGCCTTCAACGCTGTCTTGCAGGTCGAGGGCGCGGAGCAGGAAACCCTGCGCGACCGCGTATGCGCCGCTGTGGAGTGCCTGTTCTCCGGCGCGAGGGCGGCGTAATTGCTCCTCTCGCTCGACGTCGTACGCTCTGCGCCAGTGATACTCCAGCACCGCCGCTGTATGCCGTGAGGAATACTGATAGACCGATTCGTTGCCGAGCGCTATCTGTCGGTGTAAATCGGTGAGCGCAGCCGGGTCGATTTCCGCCAGCACGCCTCCACGCAGCTTATTATGGGCAAAGAGCCATTGTCCTTCCTGCACTTCGAGCACGGCGGCATCGGCACAGTCGCTCAGCCAGTGATCGAGAAGGGGCAGCATGTCGGCGTCCTGCACTTCGCGGAGCACATCGAGGTCAAGCTGGCGTCCGGCGACCGCGGCGGCTTGCAGAAAGCTCTCACGACTGGCATCGGGCAAGCAGTCTTCCGGCGTTTTCTCCAGCAGCCGCCCGATGACGAACTTGATGACGGCGTTGTCGCCCAGCGCGTCGAGGTCGGGCACGATGGTTTGTACTTCGTGATACAACTGGTGAATGCTGCTCGAATCAAAGGGCATTCTGCCCGCGATTAAGCGATAACCGACCACGTCGACGGCGTATAAATCCGACCCTTTAGTCGAGGATTTGCCGAGCCATAGTTCGGGCGCCATGTAATTGGGCGTGCCGGCGATTTCGCCGCTGGTTGACTGTTCGCTCATGATTGACAAGCCGAAGTCAAGCAGCTTGACCACGTCGTTCACGACCAGCACATTCGAGGCTTTCAAGTCACGGTGGAGCACGCCGCGACGGTGCAGGTACATAAGCGCTTGCAATATTTGGATGAGGAGATCGAGATTTGCCTCTAGAGGCTGATTTTTTCCGGCGTCGAAGATGGTGACGGCGTGGTCGAGCAATTCCATCGTCGCGTAGGGCTGACGATCCTCGTCGAAGCCGTAGTCGAGCACACTGATGTTATTTGGATGGCGCAACGAGGCGAGGATGCGAAATTCCTGCGCCAGCGCCATACGTGGGTCGCTATGGCTGGCGCGCGACTCATGCTCTAGCTGCGCTGCGGGAACGTTGACCTGCTTAACCGCGACAAGCTGCCCCGTCAACCGATCCTGCGCGGGAAAGACCTTGCCCATACTGCCCGCGCCCAGTTCCTCGATGATTTGGTAGCGTTTGCCGACCAACCGTTCTGCCATAATGTGCGTGTCCTCGATGCTGCTGCTCGTTTCTCTTATTATTGCTGTGTATAAGCGAATGATTTGTAAAAGAACACAAAGGTCTGGGCGTTTCTAGATGCCCGTGAGAATCAAAAACGCCTCGCAGAAGCGGGGCGTTTATCTCGCAGGGTGTGGTCGAATTACGCGCGTTTGAGCGTAATCGAGCGCCCGCGCATGGTGCCTTTTTGCATCTGACGCAGCACGCGATCCACGTGGATGTCTTTGACATCGACGAAGGTTTCGGCGGCGTGAATGTCGATTGCGCCGATGGCGCGACCGGGAATGCCCGCTTCGCCCGCAATCGCGCCGACCACGTCACCGGGTTGAATCCCGTCTTGGCGTCCGGCATTGAGCTGTAGGCGTACCATACCCGGCTCTTGCTTGTTCGAGCGCTTGCGTGTGCGTTCGCTGCTGCGTGCGCGGTCATGATCCGGACGTTCGTTCGGTTCGCGGATTTCCTCGACGGGGCGATTTGCTTCGCCCGCGCGGGCATAGCGAATGGCGGCGGCGGCGACTTCAGTAGCGTCATAGCCTGCTTCAAGCAGTTTGTTGACGACTGAGAGTTCGCGTCCGAGATCGGTTTCGGCGAGTAGGGCTTCAAGCTCGGACGAGAAACGTCCGTCACGGCGGGCGTAGACGTCGGCGCTGCCCGGTAGTTGGGCGCGTTCGATGCGCTGTCCGGTGAAGCTCTCGATGGTCTTGAGCCAGCGACGTTCGCGCGGCGTGATCAAGGTAATGGCGATACCGGTACGTCCGGCGCGCCCCGTGCGTCCGACGCGGTGAACGTAGTCTTCGGCGTCATAGGGAACGTCATAGTTGATGACGTGTGACATATCTTCGATGTCTAAACCGCGCGCGGCTACGTCGGTCGCGACGAGGATATTGACCTGTCCGCGACGGAAACGACGCATCACCAGTTCGCGAGCGTCCTGCACCATATCACCGTGCAGGGCTTCGACCGCGAAATTGCGGCTGACCAGCGTATCCGCTAATCCTGCCGCGCCCAACTTGGTGCGGACGAAGATCAGGGCGCTGGTGGTGTCCTCGACTTCGAGCAAACGCGAGACGGCAGCGACTTTGGCGCTGTCGTCAACTAGATAGTAGCGCTGCTCGATTTGCGGGACGGTGAGCGCTTTATGTTCCATCGTCAGCGTGAGCGCGTCGCGCATGTATTTGCCCGATAGACGCCGGATGTCCGACGAGAGCGTCGCGGAGAACAGCGCCGTTTGCCGTTCGGCAGGAGTGCTGTTGAGGATCGTTTCGACATCATCGACGAAGCCCATCTTGAGCATTTCGTCGGCTTCGTCGAGCACGAGGTACTTGACGCCGCTCAAGTCGAGCGCGTTTTTGTTGATCAAGTCGATGACACGACCGGGCGTACCGACAACGACATGAACGCCTGCATCGAGCCGCTTGATCTGGCGGGAGTAGGACGAGCCGCCGTAGATCGCCAGCACGCGCGCACCGAGGTGTTTGCCGTACTGGAAGATCGCTTCCGCGACCTGATTAGCGAGTTCGCGGGTGGGCGCAAGGACTAAGCCTTGTACGTGACGCTGAGAGAAGTCGAGCTTTTCCAATAAAGGCAAGGCAAAGGCGGCGGTTTTACCCGTGCCTGTCTGCGCCTGACCGAGCACGTCACGACCTTCAATTAATGCCGGAATCGCGCGTTCCTGAATGGGGGTGGGGTTTTCGTACCCCAGTTCTGTAACAGCCCGCACCAGTTCGGGGCGCAGACCTTCAAACACGTTTGCCATACTGCTCCTTAAAAACAGTGAAAATCCTGCATTTGTGCAGGGGTGTGATATTGGGGGAGAATCGTAGAATGGTTCTTACGGTTGGATGTATTATAACACAAGACCTAAAGCGATCAATCGCGGATTTCTCAATGTTATGCCGGATTGACCTCCTAGAGAGCGAGAAATATGGTTACAAACATCTTTTTGATAGCAGCGCTCAACGGATCACGGAAGGTAGGGGTGCATCCGGCGCTGCCTGTGACCGCTGACAATATCGCGCTAGATGCGCGGGCAGCGGTGGCGGCGGGGGCAGCCGGTGTCCATTTTCACGTTCGGGATCGCGCTGGAAACGAAAGCCTCGCGCCGGACGACGTCGCTCGCTGCGTCGAGGCGTGCCGCCGCGCCGTATCGTCTGCGCCGCTGGGTATGAGCACGGGAGCGTGGATCGTGCGGGAGATCGACGAACGTCTGAGGAAAATTAGCGAATGGAAAGTGCTGCCGGACTTTGCCTCGGTCAATTTTCACGAGGACGGTGCGGAAGAAGTCGCGGAACTGCTGCTGGAGCGCGGCGTTCAGATTGAACTTGGCTTATCGACGCCTGAAGCGGCAGCGCGGGCACTCGATGGCGGCTGGATAGAGCGCTGCATGTGGCTGCTGATCGAACCGCCGGACGAGACGGTTGAGCAAGCGTTGGCGACTGCTGACGCTATCGAGCGGGTGATCAAGGACGTGAGTCCAGATGTGCCGCGTCTGCTGCATGGCGCTGACGCGACGGCGTGGGCGCTGATCGGCGAGGCGGCACGACGCGGCTATCGATCACGAGTGGGCTTCGAGGACACGCTGTGGCTGCCTGACGGCGAGGTTGCCGAAAGTAACGAAGAACTGGTCAGCGTGGCGATCTTGGTGATGGCGCAGGAAAGCTAAGCCCGTCCGCGTGCTCTCCGCGCCGCTACTCAATGAGCGTGGTCGCGGGCGTCACGGGCGCGACGGCGTAGTGTACGCGCGGTTCGCGGATGCCCGTGACTAAAACTGCCGTGAGGATGCCGCTCACCGCCGCGATGATAAAGGTCGCGCTGTAGCCGACGTTATCTGCTAGCCAGCCGCCCGCCAGCGGCGCGATTAAGGCTGCCGGGGCGACCAACGTGTTGATCAAGCCGATGTAGTAGGGGCGATCTTCCGGTGGACCGAAATCGTAGGTCAGCGCGTTGACGGTCGTCCAGAGTGCTGCGCCCGCCGCGCCGGTCATGGCAAAAACGAGATAGAACCAGCCGAGCGAGGGTGCAAGCAAAGCAATGAGCGCGCTGCTGCCCGCCATGACCGCGCCAAGCGCGAAGATGATGCGGTGACTGGTGCGGTCGCCAAGCCAGCCGACAATCGGGTTGGCGACGGTCTGTGTGAGCATGAGCACGCCGGTCATGATGCCTGCCGTGCCTGCGTCCATACCATGAAAGCGGGTCGCGTAGATTGTGAAAAAGGCGAAGCCCACCGACGAAATCTGCGCGGCACTGCGTGCCAAGATGAATAGGCGCAGGTTGCTATCACCGCGAATGATCTTGCTGATACCCTGCCAAAATTCGCTGATGCTGCGCGACTGCTCGCGGGCGGGCGGGGATTCGGGTTCGCGGGTCGAGCCGAGAAATGCCAGTGAGATCATCATACCTGCGCCGCAGATGAAGAAGCAGAGGGCGAAGCTCTGTGGTGCTTCGATGGTTTTGAGGATGACTCCGGCGAGGATCGCGCCGCCGCTGCCAAGCAGGTTGGCGGCGGACGACTGGACGCCGTAGAACGTACCGCGCCAATCCTGCGGCATGATTTTGCCGATCAAGCTCTGCCACGCCGTGCCGGTGAATCCGCCGCCGGATGCCTGCCAAATCACGAAGATGAAGGTCAGGAGCAGTCCCCATTCTTTGCCGATGGTGGGCAGTGCCAGCGCGACTAGCGTCAGCGCAAAAAAGGGCAGGCGCTCGTTGAGCGTCATCAACATGACCATTGGCTTGAAGCGGCGCATCCGCGCGACGCGATTCGCCGTGAGCAACTGGGGAAGCTGCCAGCCGATCATGTGCATGGCTGCGATCAAGCCGATCAGGGCGCTGGAGTCGGTGAGGGTGGAGACGAACAGCGGGATGACCGTGACGTAGGAGGCAATCCCCAAGCCGAAGCCAAAAAAAGCACCGTCAAGCACATTGACGGTGAAGTTGAAGCGAACATTCTGACGAATTTCTGCGCGCAAAATATGACCTTGTGTAGACCGCATTGAATTCTACCATTGATACAAGGACTTGTGATGAGTCCGCTGTGGACTTACTTCATGCTGCAATTTTCTAATTTGGGTGGTTCGCCCATGATGGATCGGGGGCACGGCATGCCGGGCCCCGACACAAAGGTGTCAAGCTGCGAGGATTAGAACGCTTCGCGCTGGGCGCGGAACTGCGTCTCGTAAAGCTGCGCGTACAAACCGTCTTTGGTCAGCAGGTCGGCGTGGGTGCCGCGCTCGATAATCTGCCCGCGATCCATGACGAGGATCAAGTCTGCCACGAGAATGGTGCTGAGACGATGGGCGATGACGATGCTGGTACGGTTGGACATGATAGTTTCGAGCGCGTCCTGAATCAGCGCCTCGGATTGGCTGTCGAGGCTGCTGGTCGCTTCGTCGAGGACGAGAACGCGCGGGTCTTTGAGGATCACGCGGGCGATGGCAAGGCGCTGCTTCTCGCCGCCGCTGAGACGGTAGCCACGCTCGCCGACGACGGTGTAATACCCGTCGGGCATACCCATGATGAAATCGTGAATATTGGCGGCTTTACAGGCGGCTTCGACCTGCGCCTGTGTCGCGTCCATGCGGGCGTAGAGCAGGTTGGTCAAGATGGTGTCGTGAAAGAGATAGGTTTCCTGCGTGACCATGCCGACCGCGTCGGTGAGCGAATCGAGGCGCACGTCGCGTAGGTCGTGCCCGTCGAGCAGGATGTGCCCTGAGGTTGGATCATAGAGGCGGGGGATGAGGTAGGTCATAGTGGTCTTGCCCGCGCCGCTTGGTCCGACCAGCGCGACCAACTGCCCCGGCTCGATGCTGAACGAGACGTTTTCGAGGGCGATGACGCGTGCCTGTGTCGCTTTGGCGTCGCCATTGGCGCTTTCCATCAACGGCTTGTCTTTGTCGTCGCCGGAGAGGACGGCACGCACGTTCTCGATGCGTCCGTGACGCTGGACGTTGCTGAGCAAGCCTTCTTCTGCTTGACTGTAGCGGAAGGTGACGTTATCGAAGACGAGCGCGCCCTGCACATTATGCAGCCTGATCGCGTCGGGCTTTTCCTCGATTTCGAGCGGCAGATCGACGATCTCGAAGACTCGTTCGAAGCTGACCATCGAGGTCGTGAACTCGACAGGCGCATCGACGAGGTACTGCATGGGGCTGTAAAGCTGCCCCAAGTAGGCGGAGAAGGCGACAAGGTCACCAATGGTGAAGCCGCCGCTGAGGACGAGATGACCGCCACCCCAGTAAACGAGCGCCGTCCCGATGACGGTCGCGCCGCCGAGCAGCGCCCAGAATTGGCTGCCGGTCACCGCACGACGAATACCGATGTCACGGACGCGCGCCACGCGCTGCGAAAAGCGATCAATTTCGAGATCGCGCCGCCCGAACAGCTTAACCAGCAGCGCACCGCTGATATTGAGCGTTTCGGCGATCATGGCGTTCATCTCGGCGTTGTTGTCCATCGCTTCGCGGGCGATATCGCGCAGCCGCCTACCGATGGCACGGGCGCTGAAGATGAAGAGCGGAAAAACGATCAAGCCGAGCAGGGTCAAGCGCCATTCGAGCGCGAACATCACCGCTAAGGTGGCGATCAACTTGACGGCGTTGGTGATAATGCCGACGATAGTGTCACTGATGGCGGTTTGAGCGTTGACGACGTCGTTGTTGAGGCGGCTCATCAGTTCGCCGGATTTGGTGTTGGTGAAGAAGCGGAGCGACATGCGCTGCAAGTGGCTGTAGAGGCTAATCCGTAGGTCAGCGATGACGCCCTCACCCACAAACGAGTTCACCTGCCGGATGACGATGCCGACTACGCTGGAGATGATCGGAATCAGTACCAGACCGAGCGCCAACAGGTTGAGGCGCGAGGCGGCGGTGGATACGTCTGCCATGACGCTGGCATTGTTGAGCGTATTGTCGAGCAGGTCACGCAGGATTAAGGGCGTGAGCAGACCAAGCGCTGATTGAACCAGAATCAAAACTAGGACAACAATAATTCGCACACGATAGGGGCGTGCGTATGCCAGCACGCGCCACACCAGCGCCCACGTAATCTTGGTATTTTTGCGTTCGTCATCGTCAGGGTAGGCATAACGCCACATTCTACCGCCACCTCGCATCTATAGATTTTCCTATTCTACATGCCTCAAAAGCGACCCTTTGTGCCTATGATTGTTGAGGCGCTCATGTTGAGACGCTGATCATAGACGATGCAGCCGCGAGGCGGTACTGGAAATAGGAGCAGGTTCACCCTACCAATTTCATCGGTGTACTTTCACGCTACCCGTTTTTAGCCGCCCGATAAATTCAGGTCGTTGGGCGTGCTGCTGGTGATGGTGAAGGCGATTGGCGACCCATAATTCGCACCCTCCATTGCCAGTTGAACGGTATAATTTCCAGCATTGTAATCGACATCGGCAGGGGGCATGTGAAACCAGACGCAGGCGCTGCGAATGGCGAAATCAGGCGTCCATTCGTAGTAGGCGACCTGTGTGCCCTCGTAAGCCCAGGTTGAACTGAAGGTAGTGGTATTCGCTTGAACGTTGCTGGCGACTGCCGTGATGTAAATGTCGGTGGCGCTCATGGTGAAGGTGTCGGTTGAAGTGATGGGGCAGTCGTCCGCGCCGACTTGCTGAGTTAGCGTGATGTTGGTCAAGCTCGGACCGTTGGGGTTGACGGTAGGCTGCGGCTGCTGCGGCGCTACTGGCGTGGGCGTGGTGGGTATAAGCTGTGTGTCGCCGCGTGCGCTGCCTTGTCCGCTGACCTGTGGCGTGAGCAGCGGGTTAGCGACCTGCGGGTTGGCGGAAGCACTATTGTCTACAGTTTCCGGCGCGAGTGTCGGTAAAATAGGGATGATGTCGCTAGCATCGACGATGAGCGTCCCCTGTGCCATCAGGGTGGCGACGATGCGCGTACTTTGCAGGTTGGCATTGCCGACGGCGGTCTGCGCGTTTTCGAGCGTGATCATCATGCGATCCGCATTAACGGTCGCGGTCGCGCGGATGTCCACGATCTGGGTCTGCGCGATCTCGTTTTGCAGATTTTCGGTTTGGAGGTCAGCCGGTTGGGAAAAGAAGTTACATGCGCTGAGCAGAATGACAGTGCTAGTCAGCAGCAGGAGAATGTTCAAACGTTTCATTAAGTACGTTCTCTAGCCTTCGATAAAGCCGTTTCACTTTTCAGAGAAGCAGCTTCAGTGTACCAGAGCGAGAAAAATCGGCAAGAGAATGTTCGATGAGCGATAAGGCACTGTGTGTCTAAACGCAAACGACCGCACCTTTAGGGTACGGTCGCTGGCTCACGCATGGGGTGTGTTCCAGTGGAGGTGGGCGACACTGCCATCGCCGTCCGCTGAAATCGAAACAATGCTTCTACAGGTTTAGTTCGCTGTTCAGTTTCACAGAGCGTAGCCCCAGCAAACCCGGTATGCGCTTGGCTAGCCGATGGTTCTTAAGCTGCCGTTTATCGGCGTGACGTCAGCAGCACTCCGCCTTTAGTGACGCCCACCAATCCATCCGGGCGAAGACGGACGGGGCGGACGGCTGGGTTACTATGACCCAGCACCCTCACTTATACAGTTTTAGGCTGCGTAAGCGAAAGCAGGTTGGTTGTTTTTGGCATTTATAGCCTTGCCCATTTTAACGTGGTTAGGCGCCACGACCTGCAACACGGCTTCATCCTTCAACGTCGAATCTAGTTCACCCCCGTGTACTATTGATTATAGCAAAATGCCGCCTGTAAGTAAACGCTCAGATGAGGGCGGAGCGAGACGAATTAGCTAACCATTGCATGATTGCGAGCAGTGAAAAGTAAAGTCTAGCGGACTGCTTGTGGTACAGGATGCAATTTCTTGACAAACACCGTAAACATTGTCATATTTGATATTGAAAGCGCTTACAATTAGGTTCTATTTGATGCCAAAATTGACGTTAAGTGAAATTGGAAGGCGCGCCCACGTTTCGAGCGCAACCGTCTCACGGGTGATCAACGGGTATCCTCATATCCGCCCTGAAATCCGCGAGCGTGTCCAGAAGATCATCGACGAAACTGGCTACCAGCCCAATCAAATGGCGCGCGCGCTCGCCTCGAATAATACCAACATCGTCGGTTTGTTTGTCCCCAACGTGGTTGAGTTCATCTTTGCCGACCCCTACTTATCATCGCTGATTCCCGGCGTTTCGCAGGCTTGCAATGTCCGCGAAAGTACGCTTGCGTTGTTTCTCTACCACACCAAAGAAGAGGGGCAGCGACAGTTACGGCGCATCCTCAGTTCGAACATCGTCGAAGGCTTAATTATCACTGCTGATTGCAGCGATACCGAGTTTATGCCTCTCCTGTTTGAGAATGATGTCCCCTTTGTGCTGATGGGGCGTCCATCCAAGTTCAGCGATCAGGTGAGCTTCGTAGATTACGACAATGTCGGCGGCGCTTATAGTGCCGTCAAGCATTTGCTTCAGTTGGGACGCCGCCGCATCGCCATCATCACTAATACGCTCAATACCGCTGCCGAAGATCGCACAGCGGGCTATCTTCGCGCGCTGGAAGAATGGGGCATTAGGCCTGATCCTGACCTGCGAGGGGAAGGTGATTTCACCGAACGCGGCGGGTATCTGCTCATGAAGCAGTTGATACCCCAGCAGCCGGATGCGGTTTTTAGCGCCTCTGATACGATGGCAATCGGCGTGTTGCGAGCGATCCACGAAGCAGGTTTATCAGTGCCAGATGATATCGCTGTGACTTCATTTGACGATCTGCCCAGCGCTGCGACCGCCAATCCGCCGCTGACAACGGTGCATCAATCACCCCAGCGGCAGGGCGCGCTTGCCGTCGATACGCTGCTCGAAATTGTGAAACACGGCGCTGATACGGTGCGCCATATTGTTCTTCCAACAGAACTAATTATCCGCGCAAGTTGTGGCGCGGTTCAAACCCGATCTTTAACGTGATTAACGAGGTCGTTCGTGGGAAGCCAAAGCTGCTTCGAGGCTTTTGGAAGCGCTCACAAAGCAATCTTGCGCTCGAAACGCGGATCATCCCAGAGCAAAAATACAGTGATCCGATGCATCAATGTTCTACCAACCCAGCAGGTCGCCCGCGTGCATTCTGGCGCGGTTCAACCCTAAATATTTCGACGTCAGCCAAATAGCAGGAAGGGGCAATATTTGTCAGGAAGTTTTTGGAAGTGCTTATAAAGCATGTGGAAAAGTCGAATTAGTTTGTTTGATTAGGAGCTAGAAATGCGTAAACAAAGTGCAGTTCGGTTCATACTTCTAGCGCTGGTCGTGGTGCTGGCTTTCAGCATCGTGCAAGCGCAGGAACCCGTTACTATTCGCTGGTTCGTCGGTCTGGGCGCGGGCACGGATGCGCCGACTATTGACGCGCAGCAAGCCGTCGTTGATGAATTCAACGCTAGCCACGACAATATCGAACTCGTCCTCGAAATTGTGGATAACGCGCAGGCTTACGACGTCCTCAATACGGAAATCGCTGCTGGCAACGCGCCAGACCTCGTCGGTCCGATGGGCATTCGCGGGCGCGCTTCCTTCCCCGGCGCGTGGCTTGACCTGACGCCGCTGATCGAATCCACCAATTACGACCTGAGCGATTTCGACCCCGCGCTCGTCGATTTCTACAAGGTTGAAGGCGAAGGTCAGCTCGGCATTCCGTTCGCCGTCTACCCCTACTTCATGATGTACAACGAAGCGCTGTTCGACGAAGCTGGACTGGCTTACCCGCCCGCCAACTACGGCGATCCCTACATTGACGCCGAAGGCAACGAACACGTGTGGGATATTGACACCGTGACCGACCTCGCCAAGACGTTGACGGTCGATGCCAATGGCTACGACGCAACCGAAGCCGAATTCGATCCCAGCCAGATTATTCAGTGGGGCTTCGGTGTCAGCCATACCGATATGCGCGGTCGCGACACCCTATTCGGCGCGGGCAACCTCGTCGATGCTGACGGCAACGCGGCGATCCCGGAAAACTGGCGTACCGCCGAAAATTGGTATCACGATGCCATGTACGGCGATCAACCATTCTATCCAAGCGGCGCTTACGCAGGCAGCGATCTGCTGGCGGGCGGCAACTGGTTTGGCAGTGGTAACGTGGCGATGGTTCCGATTCATCAATGGTACATGGGCTGGGGCACGGCTGACATGACCGCCGCTTGGGATCTCGCGCCGGTTCCGTCCTACAACGGCGTGACGACCGCGAAACTCCATGCCGACACCTTCGGTATTCTCAAGTACACCGAGCACCCCGACGAAGCCTTCGAAGTGCTGTCCTATCTGTTGGGCGATCAAGCCGAAAATCTGGCGACGACCTACGGCGGGATGCCTGCACGCTTGAGCCTTCAGGGGGATTTCTACGACAACTACGCGCAGACCCTTTCCGAGCAGTACCCGAATGCCAATTTTGACGTGAACTGGGACGTCGCGGTGCAGGCGCTGAGCTACCCTGACATCCCGAACCACGAAGAGGGAATGCCGTCGTTCCTCGAATCGTCTGACCGTTACACCTCGTACAGCCAAGTCGTTGACAACAACGCCGATGCCGACGTGAACGCGGAGCTGGACACACTGCAAGCCGACTTGCAGACAATCTTCGACAACGCAACCAACTAATTCATCGCTCTCAAGTCTCTGGCAGATCGTCAGATCTGCCAGAGACACTCCTCTCGTCCGCGTTCGGGACAGGATTAAAAATAACGTTATGGACATGTTTTCCGAAGTGAGTGTCGTTCGTCAGGAAGCGCGGACAGGCGGTCGCTCTCTGCTTAAGCTCTCGCTGATGCAGCGGCGTGAAGCCAAGTGGGGATTATTCTTCATCAGCCCATGGTTGATCGGTTTCCTGCTGTTTTACCTCGCGCCGATGATCGCCTCATTTGTCTTTTCGCTGTTCAATTTCACCCTATCCGCGCCGGAAGCCGCCCAATTCGTCGGGCTGGACAACTGGCGGCGCATGTTGTTTGAAGATCCGCAGACGTGGGTCAGCTTAGGGGTGACGTTCAAATTCGCACTGATCTCGCTGCCGATTGGTATGATTCTCTCATTTTCGCTGGCGCTGCTGCTCAACTCTAAAGACTTGATCGGGCGCAATATCTTTCGGACGCTTTTCTACGCCCCGACGATGGGTCCCGGCATCGCCGCGATCTTGATCTGGATTCAGGTCTTGAACCCGAACACCGGTTGGCTGAACCGCTTCATCGAAATATTCGGAGTCAATGCCGTTGGTCAGAACGGATTGCGCTGGCTAGACAGCCCCGGTCTGATCTACATCGCCTACACCTTCATCGGTGTGTGGGGGATTGGCAATACGATCCTGATCTACCTTGCCGGTTTGCAAGGTGTTCCGACCGAATTGTACGAAGCCTGTGAGATCGACGGCGCGGGCTGGTGGCGGCGCTTGATCAATATCACGATTCCGATGGTGACGCCGGTGATCTTCTACAACTTAATCTTGAGTGTGGTCGGGCTGCTGCAATATTTCATCGTGCCGTGGATTCTCAATCAGGGCAGCGGTTATCCTGAAGGCTCCACCCGTTTTTACATGATTTTTTTCTATAAACAGGCATTTACCTTCCAAAATATGGGCTATGGCGCAGCGCTCGCGTGGCTGCTGTTTATCGTCGCGTTGATCATCACGATTTTCCTCTTCTCGACAGCGCGTTACTGGGTCTACTATGCCGGGGAGAATAAGTAGCATGGCAGCGAGGACCTTACCTTACAAGCCACCGTCCGAAGAACACTCAACAGTTTGGCAGGTAGCCAAACGCCGCCGCCGGCTGCTCAATCAAGCGGCGCTTACCCTGCTGGTGCTGATAGTCCTGTTCATTTACTTGATGCCGCTGGGCTACGCGGCGATCACCTCGCTCAAGACGCAAACTCAGGCGTCGGACTCGCGCGCGCCGATTCTGCCTTCGAAAGCCGTCCAATTTGAATATCAGGGTACGTCTTATGACGTCTATTCCGTGCCGACTGACGAGGGAATTAAGCAGTATGCGCTGGTCGCGCCCGGTCGTCGTACCAGCCAATTTGTCGATACCCAAAACCCCGACGCAGGCTTGATCGAGTGGGAAGGCAACTGGCGCCAGTTGACGCCTGTGACCGAATCCTCATTTGCGTGGGAGAACTACCCCGAAGCGTGGAATACGATTGACTTCGTGCGTCTGCTGGGCAATACGCTCATGTACGCCTTGGTCACGATGGTTGGCACGCTGGTGGCATCGTCGATGGTCGCCTACGGCTTTGCCCGTTTCCGCTTTCCGTTCAAGAATGTTCTATTCATCGTCTTGATCTCGACGATCATTTTGCCGCCCGCCGTGACGCTCGTGCCAACCTACGCCTTTTTCGTCAAGGTGTTGGGCTGGGGCGGGACGTGGCTCCCCTTGATCGTTCCTCAAATGTTCGGAAATGCCTATAACGTCTTCCTACTGCGACAGTATTTCTTGACCATCCCGCGTGAACTTGAAGAAGCTGCGATGATCGACGGCGCGGGACCCATACGCACATTCACATCGGTGATCCTTCCGCAAGCCCTGCCCGCGCTGACGGCGGTCGCGTTGTTTCACTTCTTCTTCGCTTGGAACGACTTCTTCGGTCCACTAATCTATCTGGCGGGCAACCGTCAGGCGAACCCGATCACGGTTGGGTTGACCGAGTTCAACGGATTGTACAGCAGCGCGCCGCAGTTGATTCTGGCGGCGTCGATCATTTCGATGATCCTCCCGCTCGGCATCTTCTTCATGGCGCAGCGGGTCTTTATTCAGGGCATTGTAATTACGGGCGTGGATAAGTAGCTAACTGCCGCGCTTGGATGAGGAGCAATTATGGTCATTGATCAGTCGCGATGGGATTCGGTGGACGAAGTGGAGATCGAGTCGCTTCTCCAGCAGATGACGCTCGCGGAAAAAATTGGGCAGATGACTCAGGTTGAAAAAGGCAGTCTGGCGCCTGAGGAAGTCACCAGCTATTTCATCGGCTCGGTCTTGAGCGGCGGTGGCGGTAATCCCGAACCGAACACGGCTCAGGATTGGGCGCAGATGGTGCGCAGCTTCAGCGAAGCTGCGCTGCAAACACGTTTAGCCATCCCGCTGGTCTACGGTGTCGATGCGGTTCACGGTCATAGCAATGTGGTCGGCGCGGTGATCTTTCCGCACAACGTCGGTATGGGCGCAGCCAACGACATCGACATCATCCGCAATGCCGCCCGCGTGACGGCGAGCGAGCTGCTGGCAACCGGCGTCCACTTCAATTTCGCTCCGGCGGTTAGTATCCCTCAGGACATCCGTTGGGGACGCAGCTACGAAGGCTACAGCGAAAACACCGAGATCGTCACACGGTTGGGTGTCGCCTACCTACGTGCGCTGCAAGACCAAGAACCACGTATTCTTGGCTCGATCAAGCACTTCGTCGCTGATGGCGGCACGAAGTGGGGATCGTCGCAGACGTTCGACTGGCTGACCGGAAACTGGCAAGCCCCCGGTGATACCTACAGCATTGATCAGGGCAACGCCGACATCGACGAAGCGACGCTGCGCCGGGTTCACCTGCCGCCTTATCAAGCGGCTATTGATGCGGGGGCAAAAGCGGTGATGGTTTCCTTCTCAAGCTGGCAGGGCGTCAAGATGCACGCTCAGCGCTACCTGATCACCGACGTGCTCAAGGGTGAGATGGGCTTCGACGGCTTTGTGATCTCCGACTGGATGGCGGTCAACCAGATCGACCGCGACTACGAAGTCAGCGTGATCACCGCGATCAATGCTGGCTTGGATATGATCATGGTTCCCTACGACTTCAAGCTGTTCATCACCACGTTGACACAGGCAGTCGAGGCGGGGGACGTGCTGGTTGAGCGCATCGACGACGCCGTGCGCCGGATTCTGCGCGTCAAGCTGTGGCTCGGCTTGTTCGATACACCGTTCGGCGACGATGCCCTGCTGCCGCTGGTTGGCTCGGACACGCACCGCCAAGCCGCACGCGCGGCTGTCCGCAAAACGCTGGTGCTGCTCAAGAACGATGGTGTGCTGCCACTGTCCAAAGGTGAACGCATTTTGATTGCGGGCAGGGGGGCGGACAACATCGGTATGCAGTGCGGCGGTTGGTCGATTAGCTGGCAAGGTGCTCACGGCTCGACGACGCCCGGTACGAGCATTCTCGACGGTATCCGGCAAGTGAGTGACGAGGTGCAGATCATTTACGATGAAACCGGCAATTTTCCTGCTGACGTTTCTGCGCCTGTCGGTATCGTCGTCGTCGGCGAAAACCCATATGCTGAAGGCTTCGGTGACGATGGAAATCTCCGCTTAGGCGTCGAGGATCAAGCGGCGATCAAGCAGATGCGTGCGCGCTGCGAGAAACTGATCATCATCCTGCTGTCGGGGCGCACGCTGGTGATCAATGACGAACTAGCACTAGCAGATGCGTTCGTGGCGGCATGGCTGCCGGGGACAGAAGCGGAAGGCATCGCCGACGTGCTGTTCGGGGATTATCCCTTCACGGGGCGCTTGCCTTATACGTGGCTGCGCAGCGTGGATCAACTCCCGCTGGATGTACTTCGCAGTGATGAACGCGGTCCACTCTTTCAGTTGGGCTACGGATTAACCCTCTAATTGCTGCATTATCAAGCATGAAAGCTCAACGCCAAAAAGGGTCGCAAAAGCGACCCTTTTTGCTACATGAATAACCCTCCCAGAAGTTAGAACTAAAGAAAAGTAGGGTTTTCCAGTAAACTGAGATCGCTCAGGCGCGGTGTTGATGCTATCGCTCTGAGTGATTGTGCTGCTTACAGCATGATTTCGCTAGATCAACAACAACAGATGACGAATGGTGCTCTAAAAAATGCTCCGTATCACTTTGGGACTGTACACCTAAGCCAGAGTTCGAAAGACGTCCAACAACAGGATAGAATGATTGGGCATGAGCAA
>JBBSNT010000014.1:0-27814 GCA_038260485.1 Aggregatilineales bacterium
CTCCCCACGCAGCGCGAGGTGATCTCGGATCTCGCGAACGTCGCCGACGCGGTGGAGCGCGCCGCGCTCGAAGCGCCCGCGCTGGTGATCGTTGGTGAGGTTGTGGACGTTCGTGCCGTCGGCGTTCATGACGTAGATGTCAACGTTGTTATCGAGGTCGGAGGCGAACACGATTTGCGCGCCGTCGGGCGACCACGCGGCTTTTTGATCGGCTGACGGATCATTGGTTAGGTTGCGCAGATCGCTGCCGTCGGCGTTGACGACGAAAATATCCTGAAAGCCCTCGATGCTGTAGCCTGTGAACAAGATTTGGGTGCCGTCGGGCGACCAACTGGGGACTGCGCCGCTGACCTCGTCGCTGAACAGGCGGTGCGGGTTGCTGCCGTCGGCATCCATGAGGTAGACGACGTTGTTTTCGGGATTATCACGGGACGAGATGAAGACGATTTGCGCGCCGTCGGGCGACCATGCGGGCTGCTGGTCGTTCGCCGGATTGTTGGTGAGATTGAGCACACCGCTGCCGTCGGCGTTCATGACATAGATTTCGTAGTCTCCGTCGCGCTCAGTCTGGAAGGCGAATTGGGCGCTGGCGAAGCTGGCGGGCAGGGACTGCGTAGGCGGCACGGTCGGAAGATCGGTGGCAATCAGCATCGCGTTAGGGGTGGTGGTCAGTGCGATGAGGTCGCGCGTTGGGACGCGCAGCGACACTTGCGTCGCTTGTGGCGTCGTGGCGCTGATATCCGACGTGGAATCAGCCTGCGATGTGTTGGTTGGTAGGCTGCCGTTGAGTAGAGGGACGACCACCAGCGCGACGATCACGAGCGCGCTAGCCGCCGCCAGCCAGACCAATCCGCCTCGATGGGCTGCGGGCGGGTCGCTGAGGGGTGGCGGCGCGGATTCAAGATCGATTGGTGCTGCTAACTTGCGCGCGTAGTCGCGGTTTTTCTTACTGTAGCTAATGAAGAAGTGGGACATGGACTGCTCCACAGATCAAGGCGCTGGTCGGTGACACTCATTTCGATTCAGTTTAGCCTATTGAACTCACAAACAGCAATGCCAACTGACAGGCTGACAGCTTGGTGTCCAGCGCTGTACAATAGCGCTATGCGAACGATTACAGCGTTTATTAAGCTAGGGCGGCTGCATTTCCTCGCGGGCGGGGTGGTGCTGCATCTGCTGGGCGTGGTGATGGCGCTGGTCAGTGGGGCGGACTTGAACGTCGCTGCGCTGGTCTGGGGACAAGTGGCGATCACGGCGGTGCAGTTGATGACACACTATGCCAACGACACGTTCGACCTCGCCGCCGACCAAGCCAACACCACACCCACCAATTGGTCAGGCGGCAGCCGCGTGCTGGTCGAGGGCGGGCTGTCGGCACGGGCGGCGCTGATCACGGCGCTAGTGCTGGCGGGGATCGCGCTGGTCGCCAACCTCGTACTCAGCCTAACGATCCGCCCCGGTGTGACGACGTTCGCGCTGCTGCTGACGGCTCAGGTATTGGCATGGTTCTATAGTGCGCCACCGATCCGCCTGCACTCGCGCGGGTTGGGCGAACTGACGACCGCGATCACCGTCACGCTGCTGACACCGCTGACCGGATTCTACTTGCAGACGGGGAGTATCACGGCGCTGCCGCTGCTGGCGGCTGCGCCGCTGTGCTGCTTTCAGTTTGCGATGCTGCTGGCGATTGAATTCCCTGACGCGGAGGGGGATCAAGCGGTCGGGAAGCGGACGCTGGTCGTTCGGTTGGGTGCGCGGATGGCGGCGCGAGTTTACGTGGGGGTGGTGCTGATTGCTTACGCGCTGCTGCCGCTGCTGGTCGCGCTCGGCTTGCCGCTGCTGGTCGTGGTGGGCGTCGCGGTGGTCAGCCCGCTGGCGCTGCTGCAAATCAGGCGAATTATGCGGGGGGATGGGCAGAACGTGGCGCGCTGGAATGGGCTGGCGTTTTACTCAATTGTGCTGCTGGTCGCCAGCGCCTCCGCCGAGTTAGTGGCGTTCGTGTTGGTGCTGGGGATGAATTGACCTCACCCCCAACCCCCTCTCCATTTCATGGAAAGGGGGAGTTACGCGAAGTGTGGCGGGGTGAAGTAGTATTAGCCCGTGACCGAGACGGTGAGGGTGTAGCTGGTTTGCGGATTTCCGCCGAGCGTCATGACTTGCAGTTGATAGTCACCACTGGTGGGCAGCGATCCGCTGAAGCCCTGTGCGCCCGCTTGCGCCCGCGCCAGTGGCGATCCATCCGGCGCGATCACGTTGAGATACGCCGTGCCTGATGGCGAGGAGAGCGTGATCTGCATCTGCTGACCCCCGCCTGCGTCAAGCAGATAGGTATCCACGCCTGAGCCGCCGACCTGTCCGCTGATAGCCGATGAGGTTGCGCCTGACGCGAAGCGAATGCGCTGGGTCACGCCGGATGACGAACTGCCCGTCACCGTCACGGTGAGGGTGTAGGTCGTGTGCGCGGTGGCGCTGGGTGACGAGACCGAAATGCGATAGTCGCCTGTTTCTGGCAGCGACCCGCTGAAGCTCTGCGCGCCCGCTTGCGCCCGCGCTAAGGGCGACCCCTGCGGCGAGACGACCGTTAGATATGCCTCACCTGCTGGCGAGGCGACCGTGATCTGCATGTATTGTCCGGCGCTGGCGTCGAGCAGGTAGTTGTCCATGCTTGCGCCGTCGATGCGTCCGTTGACGGTCGCTGAAGTCGCACCGGTGGCGAAGGTAATGCGCTGGATCGTTTCGCTTGGTAATCCACCGCTGCCCGTCACCGATACGTTGAGGGTGTAATTGGTCTCTATGGTCGTGCCGAGCAGGAGGACTTGCAGTTGATAATCGCCGCTGACGGGGAGTGATCCGCTAAAGCTCTGCGCTCCGGCTTGTGCTCGTGCTAACGGTATGCCGTTGGGCGCGATCACATTGAGGTAGGCTGTCCCTGACGGTGACGAGAGTGTGACCTGCAACTGCTGCCCGATGTAGGCGTTGAGCAGGTAGGTATCGACGTTCGTTCCGGCGACTTGCCCGCTGACGCTAGCAGAGGTCGCGCCCGCCGCGAAGGTGATGCGCTGCGTGACGCCGCCTGATGGCGTTCCAGTGGTGACGGCAACGGTCAGGGTGAAATTGGTGGTGGGTGTGCCTGCTGACGCGGAAACCTGAATGGTGTAGTCGCCACTTTCCGATAAGGTCTGATAGAAACTCTGCACGCCGTTTTGAGCGCGCGCTAAAGGCGTGCCATTGGGCGAGATGACGGTGATGTAGAGAGGATTGCCCGCCGATGCGATATTGATCTGCATGTATTGACCGGCGCGTGCTTCGAGGACGTAGCCCGCAAAGGTGTCGCCGGAGACGCTGCCGTTGACGTCCATCGCGGTTGCGCCCGCTGGGAAGCGAATGCGCTGGTAATTATTCGGCGGCAATGGCTGGGTCGGCAGCGCGCCCGTGACGGAGACGTTGAGCAGGTAGGTGGTTGTGCTTGTTCCTGCTGGCGCAGACACCTCTAAGCGGTAATCGCCGCTTTCGGGCAGCGTCTGGCTGAAGCTCTGCGTGCCGTTTTGGGCACGGGCAAGCGGTGTCCCATTGGGTGAGACGACCGTCAGATAGGCGTTGCTGTAGGGGGAGGAAAGCAGAATTTGCATCTGCTGACCGGCTATCGCGTCGAGGAGATAGGTGTTGATGGTCGTGCCGTTAATTTGACCGCTGACCTGCGCGGCGGTTGCGCCAGAAGCGAAACGAATCCGCTGAGTCGTTCCCCCGGTCTGTGCAGGGGGTATACTGGTCGGCATCGTTTGAACGGGGATCGTACCCAGATTGCCTGAGTGCGTGAGTAGTGAAAGGGCAAAACCTCGATCAAGCGTGCATGATGTGATCAGTAGTGCCATGCACAGAAGTGGGATTGCTATGCCAATGCGAAGTTCTCGGCTCATGTTGACTCCCAATTCTTATGCTTATAACGAGTCTCATTGTGTTACATGTTGTATTAAACGTCAAGCGTAATTCCACTTATTTACTGTCCGCTTTACCACCGCTTACGAGACGATTGCACTATCGAAAGCTGAAGTCGCAAAAAATCGGCAGGTCACGGCTTTTGCTATATAATGATTTTGTTAAAAACTTCAAACCCAGCCCCTGAGTTCACGAAGGATCAGGTTCATGTCCGACCGCCCAAACGATAATAAACCCGACGAGCCGGAAAACCGCGCTGGCAGGAAAACACCCGACTCGCCCGGCGGTTGGCGCGTCCCAAATCAAACAGCCTCGCCCGGAGAGCGTCATGCGTGGCGTTCGCCGAGTGGTTCGCAGACTGACGCGCAAGACCAGCCGGAAGGTTGGCGCGTTCCGACGCTGCCGCGCGATCTCGACGTCGCGCCCGGTGATCGCGGGGCGTGGCATCTGCCGCAGCCGGATGACACGCGCTATTCGCCGGACGACGAAAGCGTGATCGCGCCGGAGAGCGAGACAGAAATTAGCCCCGAAAGCACGTCTGAAGTAGAAGTGCCCGCGAGCGCAGATGCGTCGGGCGAAGAAGCCGTCCAAGAACCTGTTCAAGAACCTGCCCAAGCCTCTGCCGAAAAAGGCTCGGAAACTGCTGAGATCGCCACGTCTGCGCAGGAAATCCTGCCGTTCGAGGGCGATGCTGACTCGGCGACGAGCGATGCCTCGACCCAGCTTGAGCCGCTGGACGAGGACGAAGACGACAGCTTTAGCATGAGCGAGCTGGTGGCGCTCGCGAGCCTCGTCGATAACGTGCCGAGCGTTGAGGTTCGCCCGGCTGTTTCGACCTCGGAAGTCTCTGCTGTGTCGGTCGCAGGCGAAGGCGAAGCCGCCGGAACCGACGATCAGCCGCTCGACCCGGCGGAGTACGCGCGCCAGCAGTTGGCACGGCTTCAGCAGCCGCAAGAAGCGAGCGCGGAAGCATCGGGGCGAGCCGCCACGCCGGAAGAAGGTCAAGCCGAAGCCTATGCGCGTCAGCAGTTGGCGCAGCTTGGCATTGCTGCTCAACCCGCGCAAACGCCCGCGCCTACGCCTGTCCCATTGACTGAAGCGCCGAGCGTGCAGCAGCCTGATCAAGCCGCTTCGCAACCTGTATCTGCCGAGACGAATAAATTCCGGCAAGCTGAGGACAAAATCCGCAGTTTGCGGCAGCAGTACCAGCAAGGGTCGATCACGCGCGATCAGTTCCAAGCTGACCTGCGGCAGTCGATGGTGCTGGACGACGATAACGTCTGGTGGATGATGGGCGTTGAGTCCGATCTATGGTACAAGCATGATAACGGGACGTGGGTTCCGGCAACACCGCCGGGATTAGAGCAAGGCAGTGGCGCTGTGAGCGCAGTCGCGCCTGCGCCTCAAGTGAACGATCTTGGCGACGAGGGCGACCGGACTGTGCCGACGACGCCGATTCAAGAGTGGGTTCCGCGCGCTGTGCCGGTGCGTGACCCTGATTACACTGTCCCCGGCACGGGCGGGCTGTTCCTCAACAACGATAATACAGTCGCAACCGTGCCGATTGACTCAGAGGCGACGGTGCTTTCGTCGCCCATCAACGAGAATACGCTAATTAACCCGGCGCTTCAGGATCAATACGAATCGGTTGCTGGCGCAATTCCTGCGAGTGCCGACCAGCCGCCGGATTACGAAATTGAAGAAGCGTCAGTGACTTACGAGGACGCGGTCGCGCGCCAGCGATCCCGCCTCGTGCGTACCGTCGCGGTGATCGCGGCGGTGCTGGCGGCGCTGTTGTTCCTGCTCGGCGCTGTCGCGGCAATCGGGATCGTGTTGTACTACAACAATCTCGCTGATCCATGGCGCGGCTCGATTGCCGGACTTGCCAGCTATCAGCCGCAGTTCCGCACGGCGCGTATCCTCGCCGCTGACAACAGCCTGATCGCTCAATTGACCAGCCCGCAGGGCGGCGCGCGCGACGAAGTGGCGCTGAGCGCCATCTCTCCAGAGATGATCGCCGCCGTCGTCTCGATTGAGAACGAACGCTACTTCGAAGACCCCGGCTTTGATCCAGTCGCTATCGGGCGCGCGTTCCTGCAAAACGTCAGTTCCGGCTCGGTTGTGTCGGGCGCGAGCACGATCACGCAGGAAGTCGCGCGCAACTTGATCCTGCAAGATACGACGGTTTCGCCGGAACGCAAGCTGCAAGAGATCGTGATCGCCGCCGAAATCGCCCGCAGCTACGACAAGAACTTCATTTTGCAGTTGTACCTCAACGAAGTCTTCTTCGGCAATCAGTCCTACGGCATCGAAGCGGCGTCGCAGTTCTACTTCGGACACGGCGCGGACAGCCTGAACCTTGCCGAAGCGGCGATGCTGGCGGGCTTGATCCAAGCGCCCGCGCGTTATGATCCCGTGATCAACCGCCAAGCGGCGTTTGACCGGATGGACACCGTTTTGCAGCAAATGGCGGATGTGGGCTGCTTGCAGTTCACGTTTGCGCCCTACAACCAGCAGCCCTTCTGCGTGACGCAGGCGGACATTAATTCGCCGCGCGTGGTGCTGCAGAAGGCGCAGGTCGAGACGCGCAACTACTCGCCGCGCACGTTTACGGTCAAGTACCCGCATTTCGTCAACTTCGTGCAGCAGCAGATCGAAATCAGCTTCGGGACGAGCGAGATGTACCGGCGCGGCTTCGAAATCAAGACGACGCTGATCCCGCGCATTCAGGAAGTCGCGCAGGACGCGCTTGCGCAGCAGGTCAACGCGCTGTCGGTCAACGGGGTCAACACGGGGGCGGTGATGGTGACCGACCCGCGCGACGGTTCAATTCGCGCGATGGTGGGCAGCCCGGATTTCAGCGACGATTCGATTGATGGGCAGGTCAATAACGCCTTTACATGGCAGCAGCCCGGGTCGTCGATCAAGATCATCGAGTACACCGCCGCGCTGGAAGGGGTTGACCGCAACGGCACGCGTGACTACTACACGCCGGCGACGATCCTGTGGGACGTGCCGACCAGCTTCCAGAACCCGTCCTATACGCCGCTCAATTTTGATCGGGCGTTTCATGGGCCGGTGGCGCTGCGCTACGCGCTCGCCAACAGCTACAACGTTCCGGCGGTCAAGACGCTCAACTTCATCGGCGTCGATAAATTCCTTGACACGGCGCAGCGGATGGGCTTGCGCTTCCTGCCTGAAGCGCAGTTCGGCTTAGCGACCTCTTTAGGCGCGAATGAAGTCCGGCTGTACGACATGATGCAAGCCTATGGCACGCTCGCCAACAACGGCACGCGCGTGGCAGAATACTCGATCACGTCGATCACCGATGGCGACGGCAACGCGGTCACTTTGCCGGAACGGGCGCAGCCCGCGCTGGCGGTTCAGCCGCAGGTCGCTTTCCTGCTCCAGAGCATCCTGAGCGATAACGCCGCACGCACGCCCGCCTTTGGCGGCAGTTCGCCGCTGAACGTCAATGGCTACGATGGGCGTGTCGCTGCCAAGACGGGCACGAGCAATGATAACCGTGACCTGTGGACGATGGGCTTTAGCAGTAACATCGTGGTCGGCGTGTGGATCGGGCGGGTCGATAACAACCCGACGACCAACACGAGCGGACTCGCCGCCGCGCCGATTTGGAATGCGGTGATGAGCGCTGCCCTGCAAGGGACAACGCCGCAGCCGTTTACGCCGCCACAGGGGATCATTCAGCAGCAGGTGTGTGCCGACACGGGCACGGTCTACGACGCCAGTGTGCCATGCAGCGGAGTACGGAGCGAATACTTTGTCCAGAATTCGCCGCCGCCATCGTCGGGTCAGGGTTTCGTCGTGACGGTTCCGGTCGATACGTGGACGGGGCTGCGGGCGAACCAGTTCTGTACCGAGAGCGTGGTGACGCAGACGTTTGTCAACATCACCGACCCGTCGGCGGTGGCATGGCTGAACACGGCAGCGGGACAAGCGTATGCTGCCTCGGTGGGCGTGCCGACGCCGATTCGAACGATACCATCTGAGGAATGCACGCCGAGCACGGTTCTGCCGCAGGTTCGTTTGAGCAACCCAACGACCGGCGCGCAGGTGAGCGGCGCGGTGCAGATCAGCGGTGTGGCGCAGGGCCCGAACTTCGCGCGCTATCAGGTCGAACTCGCGCCTGCGTCTTCGCCGGAGAACTTCCAGCCGATTGCCGGGCCGTTCAACAATCAGGCGAACGGGACGCTGGCAACGTGGGATTCAACGAATGTGCCGAACGGCGCGTACAAGATGCGGCTCGCCGCCTTCGCCGCCGATGGCGGGTATCGCTACGACACGATTGACATTGGCGTCAACAACATTATCCCGACTGAACCGCCGCCGACTCTACCGCCGATTATCGTGCCGACGGACAACTTTATCGCGACGCCGATCCCCTTCGGTACGGCGATTCCGTTCACTGTGCCGACGCCGACGATCTTCCTCGGCGGCTGATTTTCAGCGACAACGGGGCGAACAGACTCGTTCGCCCCAACCCCATCATTTTTATCAATCTTTTTATAATTTAGCCTGTTACAGCTTGCACATTAAAGCTGATTCCAGCGTACAATTCTGCAATCGATTACATAGGCTGTGTGTAGGGATTATGCTGCGCCAAAAACGACATGTGTGGCTTCTCTTTAGTGCAATTGGGTTAATGCTCGTTGCTGGGATTATTTTAGCTTCTGCTGAGGGACGTGATGGGCGAATTAACCAAGTGGCGCTTTTAGGCGGCGCGGCGATTTACTGTATCGATGAGACGAATCAACCTGCCGCGAATTACGGTGGCGGTGGGATTCGCGTACTTCAGGCGCCAAACGGGGACGAAATACTGTTCGTGCCTGATACGCGCATCGACGACGTTGACGTGCCGTTGGTCAACACCATTTTGGGTGAGGGCGTGGGTCCTTTTGGTCCGCTTCAGCTTTACCGCCTCACCAATGGTGAATTCAATTTAGTGGGCTACGAGGAACCGGGGAAGCAGTATCAATTTATCTGGAAGGGCTGCGGACAGGTTGACGGGATTCCGGAGGGACAATCGATCTCGGTGCCGACGAAAACGCTTCCAGCCGGCGCGACGCCGACGGGCACGGCGACAGACGTGCCTGATGCTACGCCGACAGACGTGACCTATACCGCGACCGCAACGGCAACATACACGGCGTCAAACACTCCAACGGCGTCAAACACTCCAACAGCGTCATACACTCCGACGCCAACGAACACGCCAACGAACACGCCGACAGACCTACCTTCCTAACCTTCAGGGATCAAGTCTAAAAATAAACAACCGGATGCATCTACGCATCCGGTCGTTTATTTTGTGCCATTCTCATGGTGAAAAGCCGCAGACGGCTGCTGATAGCTGTGCATACGGCTCGCAAAACCCCTGTGAAGATCGCATGAATTCGGCTTGAGGGGCGTGTTTAAACCCGCCTAAATTGTGGTAAAGTTGCTTTTGCTTCATCTAGGTTGATATAAGGGGTTGATGATTTTGCGGGGCTGATTGTTCTTCGAACTTTCACAAAAACATTGGTGTTTAGTTCATTATGGCTCCGTGTATTTACTGTCAGCCATTGTAATAATATGCCCTGATGCAGCGCCGCCAAATGATACCTCACCTCTTAAGTATTCTGTTTAACTTGTTATGAAATTTATATTGGGATTACGCCGACAAGCTACGTTATACTGAGGGTCGTGACCGAATTGCGAATTTTATACCTGTATCAACACTTCGCTGCCCGTGATGGGCACTTTACCACGCGCGCTTATGAGTTTACGAGGCGCTTAATCGCCATGGGGCATGAGGTCACTGTCATTACCTCTGCTGGCTATTTGTCAGACGAGTACAAAGCACTGCGCAAAACGACGCGCGTGGACATTGAGGGTGTACCCGCCATTGTGATCCCGGTTCCGTATTCGAATTACATGTCTTTCCCGCGCCGTATGCTGGCGTTTGTGCAATTCGCGTTGTTGGCGACATGGGTTTGCATTCGTCAACCTGCCGACTTGATTTATGCGACCAGCCCGCCGCTGACGATTGCGTTTCCGGGAATTGCCGCGAGTATGTGGCAGCGTATTCCGATGATTTTTGAAGTGCGCGATCTGTGGCCCGAACTGCCGATTGCTATCGGCGCGCTGCGAAACCCGATCATTCAGCAGGTCGCTAAGCTGATGGAGTGGACTGCTTATCACGCGGCGCGCCATGTGGTGGCGCTTTCGCCGGGGATGGCTGAAGGGGTGATACGGCGGGGGATTTCGCCAGAGCGGGTGACGGTGATCCCGAACAGTTCGGACGTCGATTTGTTCGACGTGCCGCCGGAAACGGGCGCACCGATCCGCAGCCAACTGGGGCTGACGCCCAAGCAGCCGTTGATCCTCTATGCTGGATCGTTCGGGCTGATCAATAACGCCGGATACATGGTGGAGATCGCCGAGGCGATGCGCGAGATCGACCCGAACGTGCGCTTTTTGCTGGTGGGATACGGGGCAGAATTCGAGAAAGTGACCGAGAAGGCGAAGGCTGCCGGTGTCCTGAACGAGAACCTGTTCATCTGGGAATCGCTCGCTAAAAAAGATATGCCCGCCATGCTTTCGGCGGCGACGGTGACGACCTCGCTGTTTTTGCCGATCCATGAGATGTGGAACAATTCCGCCAACAAGTTCTTCGACTCGCTGGCGGCACGACGCCCGATTGCGATCAATTATGGCGGCTGGCAGGCTGACCTGCTGGAACAAACGGGTGTTGGTATTCGTATCCCTGATCAAGATGGGGCGGCAGCGGCACAAGCGCTCGCCGCGTTCGTCAACGACGAGGAACGCTTAGAACAGGCGCGCCAAGCGGCAGCGACGCTGGCTTATGACGATTTCAATCGTGATAAAATGGCGGAACGTATGGAAGCGCTGATGCAGCGCGTTGTATATCCACAGCCATAAGGGACAGAAATGCGGGTATTGGTCACAGGCGCAACAGGGTTTACGGGAAGCTACGTCGTCCCGCTGCTGCTCGAACGCGGAATCGAGGTGCGCTGTTTGGCGCGCGCTTCGAGTGACCGGAGCGTCCTGCCTCAAGCCGAAATCGAGTGGTTCACGGGCGATGTTCAAGACCCTGCATCAGTGGAGCAGGCTTTGGAAGGCAGGGACGCGCTCGTTAACATCGTCTACATTCGCAAGTGGGGACCGATGATCGTGCAGGGGGCGCTGGCGGCGGGCGTGAAACGGGCGATCTTCGTCAGCACGACCTCGCTGTTCACACAGTTGGCTGCGGCGAGCAAA
Organism: Aggregatilineales bacterium; assembly: GCA_038260485.1. GTDB lineage: Bacteria > Chloroflexota > Anaerolineae > Aggregatilineales > Phototrophicaceae > Flexifilum. The sequence continues at coordinate 11,221 of JBBSNT010000014.1, forward strand.
GCGCAGCGTATCGCCGCTGAGAAGGCGATTGAGACGAGCGGACTCGACTATACGATCCTGCGCCCGACCATGATTTACGGGTCGTCGCGCGACCGCAATATGTGCCGATTGGTGCAGTTGATGGCGCGCACGCCGATCATCCCGATCTTCGGGAATGGCGCGTTTTTGCAGCAGCCGATCTACGTGAGTGACGTGGCTGAGTCAATCATTCGTTGTCTACTCGACGACCAAACGATTGGCAAAGCCTATAATATCTCCGGAGCGGCGGCGCTGACTTATAATCAAGTGATCGATACTATCGCCCGGTTGAGCGGACGTAAGGTTCTGAAAGTCCATTTCCCGGCAGCGCCGATGATCGCGCTGGTGAAGCTGTTCGAGCGTTTTTCGATCCCGTTTCCGCTGAAAGCCGAGCAAATCATGCGGCTGAATGAGCATAAGAACTTCGATTACGACAGCGCGGCACAAGACTTTGGCTACACACCGTTGTCTTTTGAAGAAGGCATGCGCTTGGAGCTACAGGAAATGAAGGCTCGTGGTTGAACTGATCGTCTTTCTGGCGCTAACTGGCATTTCTTACGGCTTCGTCAAATATCTGATCCTGTGGACGGAGCGGCGTCAAATCATGGATATTCCGAACGAGCGGAGTTCGCATACGACGCCGACGCCGCGCGGCGGTGGGCTGGCAATCGTCATCCTGACGCTGGCGGGATGGTTGATTTACGGGCTGATTGCGCAGGTCGATTTTTTCACGATTGTGCTGCCGTACATCCTCGGCGGCATTCTCATTGCGACGATAAGCTGGATCGACGATCTGCGCTCGTTAACGCCTTATCAGCGGTTCGCGGCGCAGTTTGCCGGTGCAATTCTGATCGTGATTGGGATCGGCTACTGGCATCAGATCGACATTCCTTACCTTGGGTCGATTACGATTGCTGCGTTCGGCATCATCATCACGCTGCTCTGGATTGTCGGGCTGACCAACGCCTATAACTTCATGGACGGGATTGACGGGATCGCCGCCGGACAAGCGCTGATTAGCGGCTTGGGTTGGGTTTTGCTGGCGTGGGGTCATCCTTCGATGGCGCTTGTTAAAGTTCTCGGCTTGCTGATTGCCGGAAGCAGCCTCGGCTTCTTGATTCACAATTGGTCGCCCGCCCGCATTTTCATGGGCGACGTTGGCAGCGCTTTTTTGGGCTTCAGCTTCGCGGTGATTCCGCTGCTGATCGTCGATGGACGCCCCGGTTTTGCGCTGGTAGGAATCTTGATGTGCTGGGTGTTCCTTTTCGACACCGTGCTGACGTTTACACGCCGCTTGATTCGGGGAGAAAATGTGCTCGCACCGCACCGTTCGCATTTATACCAACGGTTGGTGATTGTGGGATACCGCGCGCGTTCGGTCACGCTTCTGTATATGCTGTTCGCCGTGATTGGCGTGGTGGCGGCGCGGCTCTGGTTCGCCGGAGACGCCAACGTCAAGATCGTGATTATCGCCTTTATGCTCTTACTCTGTTTTGGGCTGTGGCTGTTCGTCAACCGAGCAGAAATGCAGCATACCAACCTGATTAAGCCGTCATCGGCGCCGGTTGAGGGATAGCAGCGTAAACCGCAATGAGAAACTCGATTTCAGTTGACGCGCCGTCTCGCAGCGATGGTTTGGGAAATGTGCCTAAAGAATACGGGTCATTGACTCTCGGGATGAATCGCATCGAAGATCAGCTTATTATTCACTGTGCCCATGTTGAAATGAATCCGCTGAGAGCAGAAGCTATCAGGGAGATTTTGCGTCAAGATTTGGATTGGGGTTACGTGATTAAGATCGTTAACCGTAACCGAATTATGCCTCTGTTTTACCACAGCCTTTCGACTGTCCCGGACGTTATCCTTGGCGAGCCGCTCCAGCGCTATTTTAAAAGCCGTTTCCAGCACAATATTCAATACAGCCTGCTTTTAAAATCAGAACTCTTGAAAATTCTGCATCAATTCGAGAGCAGAGGGATCGTTAGCTTACCGTTGAAAGGGCTTGTTTTAGCCGAAGCGATTTATGGCAGTATTGCCCTGCGCATGTGCGGCGACCTCGATATTCTGGTCGATGAAGCGGATTACCCAGAAGCCGAACGGATCGTGATGGGGTTTGGCTACAAGACATTCACAGGCAGCGGTGAGAATTCAGGAGAGCCGAAATTCCAACACAAGTATCACCGAGGCTTTATCAACGAAGAAAAGGGGGTACGGCTTGAACTGCATTGGGAGCTGATTGAGCGGGATCGCGGCATTGTGCAGATGAAGGATGTGCCGAGCGCGTTGATAACGTCGGCTGATTTTGGAAATATGAGCGTACAGGTTTTTCAACCGGAATTTCTGATTCTGTATCTGTGTATGCATGGTTATAAGCATCAATGGGAACGGCTGTCGTGGTTGTGTGACATTGCCGAACTGATCAATACGCATCCCACGCTCGATTGGGCAGTGGTGCTTCAGCAAGCGCATAAATTCCACCTTTTCAACGTGTTGGCGATGGGGTTGTTTCTGGTCGAGGAGCTGCTCGATTGCGAAATCCCGGCGGCTATTCGGTCGGAAGTGCCGAACAGCCCGACGGTCGTCGAACTGGGCAAGCAGATTGAGCAGGAGATTTTTTCGGAGTCGAGTGTACAAGGCGAGGCAAGGCGAGAGACGGATGATTATCTCTCCTTCAATTACGCGCTGCTGACCGACCCAATGCAGCGGATGCACTTGCTGTACAACGTTGCTATTCGACGCATTAAACTGACGCCAAACGAACGCGATAGGGAGTGGATACCGCTTCCGAAAGAAGTCTCTTTTGCCTACTTTATCATTCGACCGATGCGTCTCGTTTACCAATATAGCAAGAAGTACATCAAAACGTTGTACCGAATCTTTAGGAACTAATCGGCATACAGCACCCGCTGGCGATGTCGCAGTGGGCATGACCTTGCCCCATGCCGATGCTCCGATTATCCCCTTAAACTGAACGCTACCCATGTACTAGCGCGTGTTCTTAGTGTAAGCATTGTTCTGACTGAACAGGGCGGTCTTGTCGTTATTGGAGGTCGCATGAAGGGCTTGTTTTTTGCTCTGCTTCTACTCTCGCTCACTCCCTCTGTAAACCCGAAATCGATTGGGACGCCTTGTTCTGGTAAAGGCTGGTACGCTCGTAATGTGTGGGCGATGACGTACTACGATAATCGCTTATTCGTGGGTTGTGGCAACAGCAGCAATAATCAACCTTCATCGAATGCGGGTCCGGTCAATGTATGGACGTATCAGGATAGTACAGGATGGCGAAGCGAGTTTACGGTAGATGACGAGCAGATTGACCGCTTCGTTCTGCTCGACGGCGTGCTTACGATTCCGGGTCACGATGCTCGTGAGGGCTGGCGGTTCGGGAACTGGTATACGCGCGCTGCGGACGGCTGGGAAAAGCACCGCAATATCCCTGATGCTATTCACGTGTACGACATCACCGAATATGACGGAGTGCTATTTGCTGGGATCGGCGGACGGTATCCAGAAACGGAGGGATCGATTGCCGTAAGTGAGGACAACGGGCAAAGCTGGCGCTTGCAACTTATCGACTGGGATGAAAATCTTGCTGCGCCATGCTCGGTCATTCGTCTTTCGTCGCCACGTATCTACAATTTTTTTACGATTGATGATGCCCTTTACGCCAACCCGACGGGCGGCATTACCGTGTTGTGTGATCATGTTGACGGTCGTAATCGTGTCGAGGTGCAGCAGTACGCTGGATATTGGAATGGTCGTAGTTTTGAGGCTGTGCCGATGGATTTATTCGGTCAATCAGAGGCGGATCGGGTCGAATATCCCACTGTATATGCGCAGAAAACGGTCTACATTGCCGCGCAGACCGTGAATGATCATCAATGGATACCGCTTGGAGTCTCGGCTATCAGCGGCGATTTCCAAGCTCAGCCGGTGACGATACCGCTGTGTACACGCCCGCAAGCGCTTGAGGTTTCTAACGGGGTACTCTACGCGCTGTGCAACGAAGCGGTCGGGGGTAATTGGCAGGTGAACGTGATGATGACTTGTGATCTGGCAGTGTGGGAGTCGGTGATCTCATTTACAGAGCCGACTTTTGCGCGCTCGTTTGCGATTGCTCCAGAGGCAGTGTACTTTGGGTTGGGGGGCGACACCGATATGCCGAAGGCGATTAGGGTGGTGGTTGGTCAAGTCCTTGCCAGCCCGACCGCGCTAACGGGACAATGCGCGGTCGATTAACGGAGCGCTGCGCTAGCCTTCCTCGACGTCCATGTGGCGCATTTGGTCGCGCCATGACTCCGCGTAGCGCTTGCCCTGCGCTAAGAGGGATTCGTGCGTACCTTGTTCGATAAGCTGGTTCTCGTGGAGGACGTAGATGAGGTCGGCGTGCATGGCGGTCGTGAAACGATGAGTAATCATGATCAGGGTGCGACCGTTGGTGATTTCGCGCATGTGGTTGAGCCAGCTTGTTTCTGCCCAAGCATCCATCGCGCTGGTTGGTTCGTCAAGAATAATCAAACTGGCTTGCCGTATAAGTGCCCGCGCGAGTGCGACGCGCTGCCACTGTCCGACGCTCAATTCTTCGCCGCCAAACCATTTGCCGAGCATCGACTCATACTGTTTCGGCAGCTTGCGGATCAGTTCATCGGCTTCCGCCGCGCGAGCCGCCGCCTCGATTGCTGAAAGCGTCGGGTTGGCAGATAAATCCCCGACGGCAATATTGTGGCGGGCGGTTTCCTGATAATTATAGGGTTCTTGAAAGAGCATCGTGATTTGCCGGTGCAGGGCATCGGGCGCGACGTCGTGCAGGTCTTGACCGTCCCAAAGGACACGCCCCTCGGCAGGATCATAGAGCCGACAGAGCAACTTCATGAGGGTCGTCTTGCCCATGCCGTTTTCGCCCACTAACGCGACAATTTTGCCGGCAGGGATCGTCATGGAAAAGTCTTTCAAGGCATATCGGTCGCTGCCGGGGTAGCGAAAGGACACATTTTCAAATTCAATGCTCTCATGCAGGGGCGGGAGCGTCTTTAGCGACTGCTCGGAAGCCATGACATGCGGTTCCAATTCGAGGAAGTCGAACAAGTCGCCAACGAACAAGGTACTCTCATAAATGCTGCCCGCATTTTGCATGAGCGCCTGCATGAGCGACTGCCCGGTTTGGAAGATTTGATAAAACACCGCTAGATCACCCAATGATGCCAGTCCTTGCACAATGTGCCAGCCCATCCAGAGGAGGGCGCCACCAGCGACGAGCAGGGCAACGGCTGTTGCTAAAAGCCCGCTGAGCATCTTATCCCGATTCATGATCAGGCGGTCAACACGCATACGGGTGCGGATGGTTTCATAGGCGTGTTGGTAGAACGCGCCTAGAGAAAACAGGCGTATTTCAGGGGCGGAGTCCCGTTCGGTCAGGAGCAGGTCGTAGTAGAGGCTTAAGCGATCTCTGCTGGTATTTTCGAGCCGCCAGCGATTATAGCGGCGCGAGTATTTGAGCAAGACCCATAATCCCGGAAGGGTGCTGAGAAAGAGCACTGGCGGCAGTATGACGGAGTACGATACCAGAATCGCCATCATACCGAGGAGGGTTAGCCCACTTTGTAAGAGTGAAGCAATGTTTTGAAGCAGACTGATCGGGGTTTGGCGTGCGTCTGAGCGCACACGATGGAGCAAATCATAGTAATCGGCGCTATCGTAGAAGCTCATGTCGAGGGCGACCGCTTTGGACTGGATGAGGCTGCTGATGTGGTCGCGCACGATGTCGCTTTGCGCGGTTTTGACCCAAATCACTAAACTGCTGAGCAGCGCCGTCGCAATTTGGAGAACGCCTAAGAGCACGCCGATGATCAGCACTGATTGAAGGGTAGGCGATTGCCAACCTTCCCTAACGAGGGTGGCGGCGGTATTCACAAGTTCGCGGGTGAGATAGATGGTGAGCAGGGGCAAGAGGCTCTGAACCAGCAGCAAGACCACCCAAGCAATTGTCCAGCCTTTTGTTACGCCCCAAACTAACTTAAATACACTAGGCAGATAGCGAAGTTGGTTAAATCGTGTTTTTTTAGTCATAGGGTTAGGGGCTACAAAAAAGAAGCGGGTTTTAGACCCGCTTCTTTTTTGTGCATATCTAGAGGCTTCGTTATGGAAACCAATAGCGACACAAACAACCCATTCGCTATCTTCACTTTTGGAAGTCTATACAACGATCCAACAGCGTTGAAGCCCATGATGCCGTTGTGTTACGTAATTACTATTCACGCTAAAGAGCGTCACTTAAGTCCATCAAAGCGAACTTGACGGATTCCCGAAAGATAGACCGAATTCCGGCTTAGCTTGTCGGTGTAATAAGGTACGAGTACAGGTTCTTGGTGACGTGAATGACCGTTTCGATAACCGCTGGCGACTTCGTTTGGGCTGTTTTTGCTGCCGCAAGGTCGTGGAGGATAGGAGCAACCCACGCTTGTTTTTCGCCGCTTGTCCCGAGGGAGAACGCCTTGTTTTCCTGCATATCTCACACTCCTGATAAACTATAAGAACTTGATGAAGATAATAATCTTCACCATACCTCTGGCATTATAGAGCAACTCAGGTTAAAAGTCTATCTTTATTTACAAGTTTCAGTTTATGTTCCGCTGGATTCGGCGCTTGCCTCAGTTTCGGTAGGACTGCCCCAGCGCTCCCAGAGGGTCATGACGTCGAGTGCGGCACGGATTTTCCCCAAGCGCTTAACCATCTCTCCATTGGCATTGCCCTCCAAGATCGCCTCGTGTAAACGGTCTACATCGACCCAAGGATTGGAACGCGCCCAGCGCGCTTCATCGGTTGAACGGCTGTTTGCGCTCTCGCTTTCCTCTGCCGCCCATTGCTTGTTGCGATTGATGAGCGCCGGATCATCCTTGACCAAATCCCACGCGACGCTCTGGGGCAGAATGCGCGCCATCGTGTAGCGGTGAAGGTAGCGAGCTTTTCTATCCTGAAAGTATAAATCTCCCGGAACCGCGTAAATAAATTCGAGCACCCGTCGGTCGAGCAGCGGATAAGCATAGGTGATACCGTGCTCTGCGCCGAAAATCGCCCATGATTCGGGGCGGGCGGTGAGACGACCATTCTCATAAATGCGCTCCTGAGTCGCGCGGATGCTGGTGCGCGTCCGCACCACCGGATTAGGCGGATGTGCGTTGAAGTTGACCTGCGCCGCGAAGTCCGGGTTGATGTACGGCTCACTATTCTTTGCACGTTTCAGATCGTTATAGAGCGAGTCGGGCAGAATCGGCGTCAGCACCGTCTGCCAGAAATTACGGATGGTTTTGGGCAGATTGCGCGGATGTCTGAGCGCAGAACGAAGCTTCATAAAGTGTGCTAACGTGCGCCAATTTCCCTTTAGAAACAATTCAGTGGGTAAACCAACGCCGTTGAAGCTGATAAACTCATCGCCGCCCCATCCCGACAGCATCACCCGAATGCCGCGTTGGGCGGCGATGCGTTGAACGACCGCTTCAATCGCCATCGTTTGGACGGGCGTCGTGCTAATATCGACGTCAAAGAGCCAATCCTGATCCTTTTGCGTTGGCTCGGTGTAGATCGGCTCCAAGCCTTCTTGCTGGCAGAGCGGAAGGATGCGGCGGTGCTCGGTTGTTTCGAAGTCGTCTCCCGGTGGAGGCGACCAAGAGAAAACGGATGGCTGACGTCCCTGTTGGCGCAGCAGCCGAGCGGCGAGAACCGTCACGGCTGATGAGTCCATGCCACCGCTGAGGTGTGTACCGACCGGCATATCGGTTCGCAGGCGGGCGGCAACTGCCTGCTGGACGAGTTCGAATAATTGATCGGCGTAATCGTCCATCGTCGGCAGACGAAATGTCGGCAGATCACGCGGCGACCAGTAGCGCTCGGTGCGCAGGGTCTCTCGATTGACGGTGAGCCAGTGCCCGTAGGTCAGCTTATAGACGTCTCGAAAGAAGGTATAGAAGGTGCTGACGTAATCGATTGCTCCGGCGAGCAGATAGTGGGCGATTTCGACTTCATCAAGCTGGTGCTTTACGTCGTCAAAGGCGATTAAGGCGCGAATGTCACTGGCAAAGGCAAAGACTTCCGGTGTGTTGTAGTAATAGAAGGGCTTCGCACCAATGTGATCGCGGGCGCAGTAGAGCGACTGCTGGCGCGCATCCCAGATGGCAAAGGCGTAGTCACCGAGCAGATGCTTGGGGCAATCTTCGCCCCATTTTTGGTAGGCACGCAGGATTAAGAGGCTGTCGGGCATGCCCGAACGTTCGGCGTGGGGGATGGCAAGCTCGGTAAACAGATCATCCCGATAGTCGAGGCGCGCGTCGGCGGTAATGGTGAGGTCACCGACGGTGAGCGGTAGGGTTTCGTGAACTGATTCCGGCGTAACGTGCAGCATAAGCTGCCCGAAGCCAAGCTCGCCGGAAGTCCAGATTTTGCTCTCATCAGTGACGTAATGGGCAATCGCATCCATCGCCGGACGCAGCGTATCGGCTGAGACGGGCTTGCCGGTGCGACTAAACATCCCCAAAATTGCACTCATGTGTAGTCCTTCGCAAAGGTCGAGATGATCCTGAAACGGTGGGCTAATTCTGCGCCTGTGACGATAATTCGCCCACTGCGCAGCCAAGCATGTGCTTCAAGTTCAATCTGATCCTCATGTTTCGTTTTAGCGACGCCCAGATAGAGCGTGTTGGCTATGCCGCGACGCCCAAGCATAAGGCGTGCGGCAATCGCTTGCGGCAGACAATCTGCTCGCCAAGGCACGTGATGGCTCATAGCAGCGATGCCCCAACGAATGCGATAAATCTGTGCCATTCGCTGCGGATCGTCGTCGATTTCCGGAGTTTGCCCTTGAAGTTCGCCGAGATACTGTGACCAGCGCGCTAGAGGTACTAGCGCGATAAGGCGGGCGATGAACAGGTAGAGCATCGCTTCGACGAGGATAAGTTTTCGTTCACGGGGAAGCGCTGTCAGTTTCTGGGCTTTGGACATCAATCAGCTTTTCGGTCAACAATTGATCCAAGAATGTCAGCACGTCACGTTCGCAGGATGCGCGATCCGTGTCAAACTCATTGAGGAGTGCATCACAAATCTCGGTGACGGTGATCGGCTGCTCGATCAACTGCCAGATGCGGCGACCGACACTTTCTGCGCCGTAGTATTTGCTATTGGCGATGCTGAGGATGACAAGGTCATTGTCTACCTCAGTAAAAATCAAATCGGGTAAACGCGCGACTTTCGAGTCAAGGGTAAGTGACTTGGCGTCGGTCATGAGAATGCCCTCTCGTAATTAATATACGATTTCGTCGTTTTCGGTCAAATATCCAAAGCGGCGCATGACTTCTCGATGAGCGTCTATAAGCTGCTTCGCCTGTGCCTCGCTCAAGGCTTCACGCCAAGAGCCATTTTTGCCTTTGCGGAAGAAGGCAGCACTTTTTGTAGGTTTTTCTTCAAAACCGTGTTCCTGTTCCTGCTTCTGCACGACTTCAAAGCGTGAAAACTCTATTGCCCGTTGGATACGTGCCGCGTCTTCTTCTTCACCGATAAAGCGGACTACTCTCGTGAAGGTTTCGACAGGTTTTTCAATCATATCCTCGTAACGGATCAATAACAATGGGAAATCAGGCTCTTCCACCCAACTTTTGACGTGGTTGCTCCACGTTAAGAGCCTCTGCCGAAGCTGTTCATCCTCACCCAATTCAATCTTGGCGAGCGATTGATCATCATCATTTAGACGCTGGATGACCCAAGCCACCGGCTTGCCATTATGGTTACTATACGACACGGCTACGTCGAGCGGATTGCGAATGATGTAGATCGCGCCCTGCGTGGGTTCGCGCGGGATCAGGGGGCGGCAATCGGGAAGGTAGACGTAGGCGTCATGGATTTTGATGAACAGGGTTTCGTCGCTGTGATTGGCAAGATGGATATAGACCTGCGGACGGTAGAAATCTATTTCATCAGAGGTCAGATCGCCGGAATTGATGCCAGTCGCATCGTCAAAGACGTGCCGAGCACTGGCGATTGGTGTGGAGTCAATGTTATTGACGTTGACTGGGGATTCAGCATTGCGTCGATAATTTGTGAGGAAAATACGCATCCAAGTATTGCCGGATTTCGGGTAGGATGCCAGCCAGACGATCTCGCTCATGCGCTGAAATCTGCTTTCACCGCCTCGACCAGTTCATCCAGTTGATAGCCTATTTCGGGGCGCTTGACAAGACAAATGCGGACTTTTTGGGCAAATGCCAGCAGATTCGGGTTGACTTTGCCCATCTCTCCCAAGAAGGTCGAACGATAGGTGTGCCGCCTGAGAATCATGATTTTTTGCATACCGGTCACGGGCTTAAGGCTAAAGTCGGGGCTTAAATTTGACATTAGAATGTAGACGGCATGAACGGCGAGTGGTTTGGAACTAAAGCCATCGCGGATGGGTACGGCGTATTTCTCTATTTGTGGGCGTACTTTCTCCAAGCCAGTCGTCCCTTGCTCCAGTTTTTCGAGCGATTCTGCCCACAACTTTATTTGCGGGTAGCCGGGTAAAACGGTTGGGACGCCGTCCTCACCCGCTTGAATTACGGTGATGTCATCTGCCAAGATTGGATAGCCAAGCTTGTGAAAAGCGGCAGCCGTCGTCGATTTGCCTACGCCTGATCTTCCAACAAAGAGCACCGCGCCGTATTCCGTTTCGATACAACTGGCGTGGAGGGGCAGCATTCCGCGTTGGTGAAGCAATGCACCCAGCGCCGAACCGAGCAGAAACAGACGTACTGATGCGTCGTCTGCGCTTTTGTGCGGCTCGACGATGATTTCCTGTCCATCGCTCACGAGAAAGCTGACGATGTTGTCGATACTCATGCGCATTTGACGCGCGCTGATTTGATACAAAACGCCTGTTGCCAGCACATCTTCTATTGTGGGGGGGATCATTCCGGTTCGCACGACAACGTCGGCTGGCGTGTCTGGACTTGCGAGGGCAAGTTCAGGCAGTTGCAGCGATGAATGAATCGTCAGACCAAAGAGTGTGTACGCATACATTTAGGAATTATCTCTCCAATTCGATGTTGTCAAGCCTTTTTGCTCAATCACTAACTTTCATTGTGCTGCGACACCCTGTTTGCGCAGCAACCCCACCTCACTAGAATTGAAGGCTTTTCTTCCATAAACTAGCGTGCGTAAGCCTATGGCGCGGATCGCTTTAGGGTAAATGCTTATGCTGTGATTTTAGCCTACGCGCGACGGCAAAAAAAGTGCCACTTGCTTGAGCAGCAAGTCGGTCAAGTGAACCACAGATTATCAATTATTGTATTAATCAAGCTCAGTATATAGAGTGCGAGAAAGCTCTGCAAGGTTCTAGCGCTTAAAAATTGCTTTGGGACGGGAGGAGCCGCCGGAATAATTTACGACATTTAGGGATCACTTCTGCTACTGGCTGCGACTGCTGCGGGGTGCGATTGCTGCCAGCGACGAGTATCTGAGCGAGTTTGAGACGAACCCGCTGTGGCAGAGCTTGAGCGCCGCGCAAGCTGGTCACGTCTACACCGGCAGTTATGCGTGGTCGCTGATCCGGTGACGGGAACGCCGTTGATCGTCCCGCTGTGGGCGACGGCGGGCGCATTGGACGTGCCGGTACTAATCCACGTCGCCGATCCAGCCGCCTTTTTTGACCCGCTCGACGCGACCAACGAGTGCTTCGAAGAACTGAACGCGCATCCCGACTGGCAGTTTCCGAGTCCGCCGTTCATGAAGATCATGACCGACCTCAAATCGCTGGTGTCGCGCCACAGAGGAATCATATGAACATCTTCGATCCCTTTCGAGTTGGTCCAGTGAGATGTGATATATATCACTACAAAATGATGTATTTGTCAGCACACCCTTGCGAGATTCGATGATAGGCTTGTAAATGTCGTTGCAGTAAATAATAAGCGACTAAGATTGGTAGGACTGCACGTCACCTGTACAAATGTGTCAGCTACCGGTTGGATTCTTGGCGCTAGTTACTGCTGCCTTTCTGTCCAATTTGGAGATCGGGGCTATACTTCAGACACTCGTAAGTCACTCTTAAACTAGATGAATTTTTTCGGAGGAAATATGAAGCGCCAATTTTTCTTGAGTGTCCTCGTTACTTTGGCAATCCTACTCATTAGCGCATCACTGACTGCGGCTGCCGATGCCCGAACCATCATCATCGGTTTCACTACTTCGCAAACCGGAAAATACAACGTCGAATCGACGCGGCAGGTCAACGGCTTAAATTTGTGGATTAATCAGGTCAATGACGCCGGAGGCATCACGCTCAGCGATGGCACTGTCATCACCTTCGATACCGTCTCCTACGACGACGAGTCCGCCACTGACCGCGTGCAGGAACTCTACACTCGCTTGGCGACCGACGACAACGCCGATTTCCTGATCAGCCCCTATTCTAGCGGCTTGACCGACGCCTCCGCCGTGATCGCAGAGCAGTACAACAAGATCATGATCACGACTGGTGCGGCGTCCGACAGCACCTACCAGAAGGGCTACAGCCTTGTCTTCCAGACATTCACGCCCGCCAGCCGCTACTTGACCGGCGCGCTCGATCTGCTTAACTCACTCGACGACACGGCGAAGAATATCGCCATCGTCCACGAAAACGACAAATTCTCGACCGATGTTTCCAACGCTCTCAACGACTACGCGACGGCGCAGGACTATAACGTCGTGTTGTTCGACGGTTACGACACCGGCACGACCGATTTCTCCGCATTCGTCAACAAAATTCAGGACGCCGCGCCCGATGCCGTACTTGGTGGCGGTCACTTCCAAGATGGCACGACCTTCGCGCGCCAGCTTCAAGAAAAGGGTGTGACGCCCAATTTCGTCGCCCTGCTGGTCGCCCCGCCGGAGCCAACCTTTGCCGAACTCGGCGCCGCCGCGATTGGTGTCGTCGGTCCGAGCCAGTGGGAGCCGCTGACGCAAATCAGTTCCGACTCGCCTATGGGCGAGGATGTCGAATACTACGGACCATCCAGCCAAGAATTCACTGATGCTTACACCGACGCCTACGGCGAGGAGCCATCCTATCACGCGGCAGGTGGCTATATCTCCGGCTTACTGCTCAATAAAGCGATTATCGACGCCGACTCGACCGACACCGACGCAGTGAAAGCAGCGCTCGATAACCTCAATCTGCTGACCTTCTTCGGGCGGATTCAGTTCGACACGACGCCGGAGAATCACGGATTGCAAATCGGTCACTCGATGATGTACATCCAGTGGCAGGGCACGGTTGACAATCTGGCGAAACAGATCGTTTGGCCGCCCGAAGCAGTCACCGCCGATGCGCTCTACCCCATCAGCGGGCAGTAAGAGCCATCCGCTGAGCGGATAGCTAACCCGGTGAGCAAGTTTCTGACCGCGCCCCTGCTTCGCCCCCTTTCGTAGAGAGGGGGGGTGGGGCAGGTTACATCGGGTTAGTGAGGGGCTTTTTAGCCGAGGGTTTAGCCCATCGGCGGAGGCGGGCGCGAAAACGACCGTTGTGCTCTACCCATCAAATAGACTTGTTTGAATAGACCCGACAAGGGCGCCTTATGAACCTATCTGCCTTCATCATTGACGGCTTACTGATTGGCTTTGTCTACGGCATCGCCGCGATGGGCTTGACGCTGATTTGGGGCGTAATGAACGTCATCAATCTGGCGCACGGTACAATCATCGCGCTAGGGATGTTCGGCATCTACTTTCTGTTCAGCGGGCTGGGGCTGAACCCGTATATCGGGCTGCTGCTGGTAGCAGCAGTCGGCTTAGTCAGTGGGATGATCATCTACACCATTGCGATCCAGCGCGTCATCAATGCGCCGCATTTATCGACTCTGCTGGCGACCTTCGCCGTCAACATGATCATTATCGGCTTGGCGACCACCGCCTTCAGCACCTCGCCCCGCAACGTCGATTTCTCGCTTGGTACTATCTCCTTTGGCGATGTCAACATTCTCGGTACACGCGCAGTTGCTGCCATCCTGTCGGTAGCGATCACCGGCGGCTTATACTTTTTTCTCTATCGCACGACGCCCGGCAAGTACGTGCGAGCGGTCGCCAACAACCGCTCCGCCGCCGAGCTAATGGGTATCCCCTCGTCGCGCACGCTGGCGCTCAGCTTCGGAATCGGCACGATGCTAGCAGCGACGGCAGGTGGGCTGATCGCCACCTTCTTTCCCTTCACCATCCTTTCCGGCAGCACCTATGAACTCAAGAGCTTCGTGATCGTGGTGCTTGGCGGCGTCGGCAATCCCCTCGGTGCGCTGATCGGCGGGCTGATTCTCGGCGCGTTCGAGGGCATCATCCCCTACTTTCTGCCAACCAGTTGGGTGACAGTCTTGGAGTTCGTCTTGTTCGTGGTCATCTTGCTGATTCGTCCGACCGGATTACTGGGAACGAGACGATGATCCGACGCAATCTTCTGAGTCCCGGTTTATGGCTGTCGCTGATTCTGGTGCTGATACCCGGCGTCATTCCTATGATCACGCAGAGCGCCTCGTCCCGCGAGGAGATTTTCACCGTTCTGCTTTCGGTGGTGCTGGCGAGCAGCCTGAACATTCTGCTCGGCTATACCGGCTACGTCAGTTTCGGGCACATCGTCTTTTTCGGACTGGGCGGCTATGTCGGTCTGTACCTGATCATCGCGCAGGGCTGGTCGCTCTGGACGGCGATGGTCGCGGGCGGCATGGCGGCGGGTTTGTTGGCGCTGCTCTTGGGACAGGCGCTTTTGCGGCTGCGCGGGAGCTATTTCGCTCTCGCCACCATCGGCATCAACGAGGCGATGCGCGCCTTCGTCAGCAACTTCGAGCCGTTCGGCGGTCCGGTCGGCTTATCGATGAATTTCCAGACGTACCGCGATTACGGCGGTGCGGCGCAGGCGTTATGGATGGTTTACTATCTCGTGCTGGCGTTGGCGCTGGCGGTTGTGGTCATCAGCTATCTGGTCAAGAACAGCAAGTTCGGTCTGGGGTTGCTTGCCATTCGTGAGGACGAGGACGCCGCCGAAGTCATGGGCGTGATTACCCCGCGCAGCAAAACGTGGGCATACGTCCTCTCGGCGATCCTGCCCGGAGTCGTCGGCGTGCTGTTCTTCTTCAAAAACGGTACGGTTGAACCGGGACAGGCGTTTCGCTTGCAGCTATCGATTGAGCTGCTGGTGATGGTCATGCTCGGCGGTATCGGCACGGTCTTCGGTCCGGTACTCGGCGCGTTCGGCTACCAACGCTTGCGTGGGCTGCTGCTCACCAGCGACATATTCAAGAACATCCAGCTTACGGTCGCCGGAATTCTACTGTTGGTGATTATCCTATTCATCCCGGCGGGCGCGGTCGGTTGGCTGCGTAATCGCTTCAAGTTGGCGCGGAGGTACTTGCCATGATCCTGCAAGTGAACGGCGTCAGCAAGCATTTCGGCGGATTACAGGCGCTCAGCAACGTGACCTTTGAACTCGACGAGGGGCGTATTCTCGGCTTGATCGGACCCAACGGCGCGGGTAAGACGACTCTGTTCAATGTCATCAATGGCGTCTATGCGCCGGATGAGGGACGGGTCATCTTTCGCGACAAGGACGTCAGCGGACTGAAGCCCTACTGGATTGCGCGCAAAGGCTTAGCCCGCGCCCACCAGATCGTCCGCCCGCTCAACGAACTCAGCGTCCGCGAAAATGTGATGGCGGGCGCCTGCTTCGGGCGCGAGTCGCAGTCGCTTTCCGGCGCGGCACGCATTGCCGACGAGGTGCTGGAATTCGTCGGTATCGGCGAGCGCGCCGATCAGCTTGCCGGGAGCCTGAACGTCGGACAGAAGAAGCGGCTGGAAATGGCGCGCGCGCTGGCAGCGCGTCCTTATTTGGTCCTGCTCGACGAAGTGCTGGCGGGGCTGAATCCGTCCGAAATCACCCACATGATCGGCATTGTGCGCCAAATCCGCGAACAGGGTACGACGATCATCATGATCGAACACGTGATGCAAGCGATCATGAGCGTGTCTGATCTACTTATCGTGCTGGATTTCGGCAAGGTGATCGCCTTCGGCGCGCCGAAGGAAGTCGCCAACGATCCGCGCGTGATCGAAGCCTATTTGGGTGATCCCGCGCTGGCGGCGAGCCTGCTCCAATCATCTGACGAGTAAGGGGAGACGACGACCGATGGCGATACTCGAACTACACGATCTCGCGTCCGGTTACGGCGAGGTGCAAATCCTCTGGGGCGCGTCGCTGGCGCTGGAACAAGGCAAGATTACCGCGCTAGTCGGCGGAAATGGCGTTGGCAAAACGACGCTGCTGCGGACGGTGATGGGGCTAGTGCGCCTGCGCAGTGGTAGGGTGCGCTTCAGTGGCAGCGACGTGAGCCACCTGCCCGCCCATGCTAAGGCGGCGCGGGGACTCGTCCTCGTGCCGGAAGGACGCCAGCTTTTCGGCAACATGAGCATCGAGGAAAACCTGCAGATGGGCGCAGCACCTCGCCGTGCCAAGCCAAATTTCCGTGTTAATCTGGATCGCGTCTACACAATTTTCCCGCGCCTCGCCGAGCGGCGTAGCCAGAAGGCACTGACGCTC
>JBBSNT010000015.1:0-27788 GCA_038260485.1 Aggregatilineales bacterium
CGAACCCGAAGCGCCGCAGCCCTTCTGGACGCGGCGGCGCATCTTCCTGACTGTGATCGCCATCATCATCGTGATCACGCTGCTGGCGTACACCCTTAGCGGCTTGTTCATCCCGCCGCCACCACCGCCGACGGTTGAGCCGGGGACGATGATTTAGTTTTATGGTTCAACTTCGCAACTTGCACGCGCGCAGCCCGACAAACAGCGGAATCTCGTCGTTGGCGAGACGCTCGGCTTTAGTCGCGCCCGTCTCGTAGGTCGTGATCTCTTGCAGTTCATCGACCAGCAGCCCGCACGCCGCCAAACCGTTGACGTAGTGGCTCAGCGGACGGTGAAAGCTGATGCTGACACCACCGATCTGCTTATTGCTGCGTCCGCGCTTGCCATAAGGCTTAAGCGGCACGGCGAGCGGCGTCAGGTAGCGGTCAATCCGGCGAAAGCGCAAATCGCGGTTCGGGTCGTGTTCCCAACCGCTCTGGCGCGGGATGCGAAAACAGGGATGCGTCATCAGGATCACGAGCCGACCGCCAAGCCGCAGCGCCCACGCCGCCGACTCCAACACTGCCTCAAGCGGATTCATGTCCTGAATGCTGAGCAGAAAGACGACGGCGTCGTAACTGGCGGCGCTCAACGGGCGGATGTGCGCTAGATCGCGCGCATCGCCCTGTAGGAAGCGTCCCTGCGCACCATGCCGCTGCTGTGCCAGCGCGAGCAAGCGCGGGCTGATCTCGATGCCGGTGTAAGCCGCGCCCGTTTGCGCGATGTAAGGCGCGAGCACGCCTTGCCCTGCGCCAACGTCGAGCAGTCGGTCGTCGCGCTGTAGGTTGAGCAAGTCGAGAACGGCGGGGATCGCCAGCTTGCGGTGATGGTCACTACCGTGTGCGCCGACCCAGCCATCGTACCAGTTGGCGAGCGGCTCCCAACCTGTGGGATCACGTTTTGGGGATTTTGACATGATGATCTCCTCATCGCATCGATACATAGAGGGCAGCACGCAGCGTTCGTGAAAGCGATCCAGCGTTTCCGCTGAACGCGATCAACCACACTAAAACACGCTGAGTTGTATCTGATGCTGTGAGATCGGGGTGGAGAAGTCTGCGCGTTTTAGCGAGTAAACAAGCGCAGACGTGTTGTAATGCCCATTGGCAAAGGATTCCTGTAGACCAGTTCGATTCAGAACGTTCCATTGATAGTAATCGGATTTTAACGGCGAGTCAATCTCTGGCGAAGGGTGGCATTAAAAGGGGAAATGAAAACGCCGGAAGGGGCTGCTCTTGTGGCGGACGCTTCCGGCGTTTCTATTCAGTTTGTGGCTCTGCTATTGGCAGAGTATGCCCGTCCGAACGCCCGCATCGCGCGGGGTCGCCCTTAGGCGGCGCGGCGGCGGACATGGGCGGTTTCCTGCGGCGGCTGCTTGGCGACGTTTTGCTTGACCGAGAAACGCTGCTTGATCTGCTGCCACAAACTGATGTGGCTTTCGACCGGCGCTTGCTCGTTCATGTCACGAAGCAACTGACTTTGGAAAAACCGCTTTTGCGCATCGCGCAAACGATCTTCGTGCAGCAACTGCACGGTATAACTGGAAACGATGTACATGATATGGTCGCTCCTAAATTGGACGATGCTCTCATTATTCCAGAAGGCTCACAGCAATCTACCCGACGGACGACCTATCTTTGTACTAGGCAGGTGGCTAGGGCATACCTGTCCTTGTGAACAGGTATGCCCTAAATCGTTAAGAGTTTTTAATAACTCTTTTGAACCTTAATGAACCTCGTTATAGATCATAATCGAATAAAAGCAAGCTCCTGCTTGAGCGGCTGTGCAAGCACTAATGTCTTTTACGATCCGGCGTAGCGGTAGACGGTGGTTTCGGCACTTTGATAGTCAGGGCGGAAGCTGTTATTGAGGATGCGCAGCATCTCCGGCGTCCAGCGCTCGAAGCGAAGTTGGGGATTGAGCGCGGGTTGGTAGAGCAGCACGACCGGATAATCGCCACGCGCCAGCGCATCGAGAAACGGCTGCTGATCCCAGACACCCGCCAGCGCCAGTTGGCTCATCTCGAACGGCTGGAGCAAAATCGGCTTGCTGTTGAGGACGAGTAAGCCCATCTGCTCATCGGCGAGGATCGGCGCATCGGTGCTGCGGATCGTTTCGATCAGGCGGTCATATTTGCCCAGATCGCGGGCGCTGGCGCGCGTGATTGGCGCGTACTGGTCGGCGCTGAGTCCGGTTGCCATCGTCACGGCGTAGGCGAGAATCAGCAGCGCCCCCGCTCGCAGCAGGAAAAATCGTCTCGTCAGCGCGAATCGCCGCGTCAGCGCGACCATGCCACCAGCAGCGAAGCAGAAGGCTGCCGAAAGCTCGAACAAGTAGTTGACGTCCGAGCCAACTTTGCTGATCGTCAGGGCGACGATCACTGCGCCGAGGCTGTAGGGCGCGATCAAGCCCCACGCCGCTCGTTCAGGACCACGCTCGAAGATCGCACCGAGCATGAGATACAGTGCTCCCGCCCCGATCAGGATCGGGAAGCTGCGAATCACTTCCTCGCCGTAGTGGGTGATCAAATCGGGGTTGAGCGCGTTGACGTTGGCGGTGACGACGTGGAAGAAGATGCCGCCCTGTGTGGCGACAGTCAGCACGGCGAACACTCCCGTGATCGCGCAGCCGAGCAGCACCGCGAACAGCAGCGCGCGGAAGCGCTCGCCGCGCGTCCAGATATAGCCAAATGCCGCTAGTGGCGCTGCCAGCAGATAAGTCTGGCGGGTATAGGCAGCGGCTGTCAGCAGCAGCACGCCGCCGATCAAGCCCCAGCGCCTGCCGTACCCGCGCGCGATCACCCACAAGCCCGCCATGCTCAGCGCCAAAGCCAGCGCGTCGATCCGCGCCAGCGCCGACCAGTAGAAGATGTAGGGGATCGCTGGCAGCGTCAGCCCTGCCGCCAGCGCCGCGATCCCGTCTCCGGTGATCGTCTGCACCGTCAGCGAGAGGAAGATCGCCGCCGCGCCGGTGCTGATCAGCGAGATCAGCCGACCGTACCACAGCGCCGCGCCAAAATGATCCACAAACGGGACTTGTGCCAGCATGTAGAGCGGTGGGTAATTGGTGATGGTGTAGGGCGGCACACTCAGGTCAGGGCGATAGATGTTCTCGCCCTGCGACAGCCGCACCGCTTGGTCGAGCAGCGGCCCTTCGCCGTAGTTGAGTGTGTAAGGGTCATCGAGCGCAGTGCGCGCGTTTTGCGCCAGCAGAATCAAGCCCTGCGCCTGCGTGATCAGCAGCACGATCAGCGCCGCGCCGACGACCAGCCAGCCGATCAGCTTCAGCGGCGTCAAGCGCCGCGACGGAGTTTGGAGCGGGAATGTTTTTGCCATAGGACAACAAGGATAACCCAGATTGCGCTAAAATATGACTCCACAGTGTGGACAGTACAGTTCCGTCTTTCATCAGGAGTGATCGCTCATGGAATATTCGCCTTATGCCTTCAAGCTCGGCGCCATCGACTGCCTTGTGATTCCGGAAGCGATCAATCCGAATATCGAAGAACGTATTCGCAGCGTATTCAACCGCGATCCCGAACCGATCCTGAGGGCGTGGCGCGCGCTGACCAAACCGCAGTCCTTCTGCCGTAACATTCTGCTGCTGAAGATCAGCAGCCAGCGCATCCTGATCGACGTCGGACAGGGCGATCTCGACCCTGATGATCCGTCCACCCTGATCGCGACGCTCGCCGCGCAAGAGAGTCCAGCCGACGCGATCACGACGATCATCATCACCCATTTCGACGGCGATCACATCGGCGGACTGCTCGATAGCGCGGGCAAATCCGCTTTCGCCAACGCGCGGGTTGTCGTCCCTGCACCGGAATATGCCTACTGGATGAACGCGGACACGCTGGCGCGCATCGACGCCAAGCGCGCCGACCTACTGCGCCGGACGTTCGCCGCCTATGCGGATCGGCTGGACGTGAAGGGCGAGTCCGCCGAAATTCTGCCCGGCATCCATTACGTTCCGGCGTTCGGGCATAAACCGGGACAGTGTGCCGTGCTGATCGAGTCCAAAGGCGAGCGCTTGCTGCACGTCGCCGACGCGGTGCACATGGTCGCGCAGTTGAACGCGCCGGAGAGCATACCGAAATTCGACCTGCAACCGGATGAGGCGATTGCGACTCGCCGCGCCCTGTTCGAGCGCGTCGAGCGCGAAAACCTGACCATGCTGGCGTATCACTTCACGTTTCCGGGCGTCGGCTTGATCCAGCGCGAAGGTGATCAGCGCGTCTGGATTCCGCGAGACTGAGGCGAGCGTAGGGGCGTTGTGCTCATCTGAGATTCGGCTTTGCTTTCGTAGGGGCGTTATATATAACGCCCCTACACGTCATCCACGCATGACAACGATTTCCCGCTTGACCTTCACGTTACGTCATGGTTTATGCTGGTCTTGAACGAGTGAAGGAGCAAGACCGTGCCTAACGGGATGTACACCGTCAAGCAGTTGTGCGACCTCGCGGGCGTGACGCCGCGTACCCTACACTACTACGATCAGATCGACCTGCTCAAGCCGTCGGACGTGGGCGAGAATGGCTACCGTTATTACGACGACGCGGCGCTGCTGCGGCTTCAGCAAATCCTGTTCTATCGCGAACTCGATTTAGGGCTGCTGCAAATCAGGGACGTGCTCGACGCGCCCGATTTTGATCGGGTGGTGTCGCTGCAAAGCCACCGCGATGCCCTGCAAACGCGGCTTGATCGGCTTCAGACTCTCGTTCAAACCGTTGACAGCACGATTGTACATCTAGCAGGAGCGACTGATATGAGCAAGAAACAGCTTTTCGAGGGTTTCAGCGAAGCGAAGCAAAAGCAGTACGAAGAAGAAATCGCCAACAACCCGAACTATGATCAGGACAAAGTCAAGGAGTCACAGCGCCACTGGAAGAGCTACAGCGCAGCGAAGAAGGAACAGATTATGCAGGAAGGCAAAGACATCTACGCCGACTTGCTCGCTGTGATGGACACCGGCGCGGACAGCAGCGACGTGCAGGCGATCATGGCACGCTGGCATCAACATCTGCGCTACTTCTACGAGCCGACGCCGGAAATTCTGCGCGGCTTGGGGCAGATGTACAACCAGCATCCCGGCTTCATCGCCAACTTTCAGGAACTACACGCTGATTTGCCCGCGTTTTTGGAGCAGGCGGTCACGCATTACTGCGACGCGCTAATCGCTGAGGCATAGAAGCTGTTAAAATAAAGCGAAGTCGAACCGCCAAGACCGCCAAGTTGATAATTTTTCTTGGCGAACTTGGCGTCTTGGCGGTTAATCTAAAGGTTTTTAAGTTGGGTGAAACGATCACGCTTGAAGAAGCACGCGCGCGGCGGATAACACTTCACGCGATGGGCAAGAGGCTCGTCTTTACCAACGGGCATTTCGACCTGCTGCATGTCGGGCATCTTGATTATCTGGAAAAGGCGCGGGCGCTCGGCGACACGCTCTACGTCGGCGTCAACGGCGACGCCAGCACGACGCGGCTCAAAGGCGCGAGCAGACCGCTCGTCCCGGCGCTCGAACGGGCACGGTTGATCGCCGCGCTTGAGCCAGTCACCGCCACAATCATCTTCGAGGACGACACTGCCGATGCAGTTTTGCAGGCATTACAGCCCGATGTTTACGTCAAAGGGGGAGATTACCAGAATAAGCCGCTGCCGGAACGCCCAACGGTGCAGGCATATGGCGGCAAAATCGTGCTAATCGACTACCTGCCCGACCACAGCACATCGGCGTTGATCGCCAAAATCAAAACGCTGCCGTAGGCAAAAGCCCCCCGTAGACGACGATACTGACGATGATGCCAAGCGCGACCGCAAATAAGCCAATCCCGATGCCCGTGAGCAGCGCGCGCACTAACAGCGATTGTGACCCGCGCTTACGCGCTTGAGAGCGCGGCAGCGGGGCAATCGTTGCCTTCTCCGCCGTCTGACGCGCTTCATCGCGCAGCTGCTCTCTATGGATCAGCAAGCGATATTGACGGCGCGCGACCGTATTCAGCGGATTGATAGAAATAATGTTTTCCAGACAGACTTTGCGGTCTTCTTCGTCTTTGAGGACTTTGAGGAGCAAGAGCCAAACATGCTCGTCGTAGGGGTTGGCAACCGCCGCCGCGCGCCATATTTCATGCGCGGCACGAGTCTCACCGAGGGCAAGCGCTTCACTGCCCGCTTCAAGTAAGTCCGCAAGTGTGGCATCTTGAGGAAATCCCTGTGCGTCCATCAACCGCGCCAGCCCCCACCATCGAATCGAAAGTACAATATCGACTACGGCTGCCACCAATCACCCGGAAATTCGTCATTGGGTGTGTTTGTCAACTGTGACAGCGTCCCGTCATTTTGATCGAGAATATATATATCATACGCGCCGTCGGGGTTGCTTGCAAAAGCGAGGTAGCGTCCATCGGCACTCAGCACCGGATAAATGTCGTTGGCGGCGCTGCGGAACAGCGGCAGCGACGAGCCAGTACCATTCGCGTTCTTGATGTAGAGGTCGCTGTTGCCCGGATCATTGGACGGGATGGCGGAAAAAATGATCTGTGTGCCGTCCTTCGTCCAGCGCGGCGTCGATTCCGTGTAGGACTGCCCGTCGTTGGTGATCGGCACTTTACCGCCATTGGCAACGTCGATACTCACGATGTCAATCGACGGATTCGCGGAGTTCGGATCGCTGCGGATGACGGCGATCTTCGAGCCATCCGGCGAGAGCGACGGATAGGCATATTCCACGTCGTCGTCAGTCATCTGACGCACCGCAGCTTCGCCTTGCGCCGGGTTCAAATTGAGCAAAAAGACCTGATGTGTCGTGCGTCTCTCGGTCGTCGCAATAAACACAACCATTTGCCCAAACTGTCCCCCGTAGCGCGGCTGGCGCGGCTTAAAGATATTCTGCCCCGTCGTGCTCCAGCGCTCTGGCAGCGATTCGATCTGCGTGCCGTTGAGGTTAATCGCTTCCAGCGACGAGTCGAATAGCAGTTCATCGTAAACCGTGTAGGTGACACGCTGTCCGCTGGGCGCAAAGGTAATGTCTTTACCGAGCGAATTGCCAATCGCGTTGAACTGCGTGCCAAAATCGAAATCGTAGTAACCAAGCGGCAAATAGCCGATGCTCAGCACATCTTCGCCGCCCCACATCGCCAGCTTGCCCGTTAAACCGAGCGGCGGGGGCAGCGCTTCACGGGTTGGCGGAATGGTCGATTCGGGGGTGGGCGTCCACGTCGGCGGCAGCGTAGCAATCGCGCTGGTCGGCGTCACCGACGGGATCGGCGTCGCCGCCGCTAACTGCGTCGCCGTTGCCGCTTCCGACGTGCCTGTCGCCTGTTCAACAGCGGCAGCCGCCGTCTCCACGCTATCTGTCGCCACCTGAGCGACCGCCTGCACCGTCGCGCGTTCATCATTCTGCCGGTTGTTGTTGCCAATCACCACGACCAGCGCGATCAGCAGAATCAGAACCACCACGACTGCACCAACGCCGATAATCAGCGTCATCTGTCGTCGGGTGACTCCTGCGACCACTTCATTCTCAGTGGCGGCAGTTTTCTCCTGCGCTTTCGTTTGCAGCGCATCGAGCGCTCGTTTCGCGCGTTCGTTGTTGGGGTTAATGTGCAGCACGTTGCCCAAGCAAATACGCCGTTCCTCATCGGTTTCGACGACGGATGCGAGCCAAAACCAGCCTTTTTCGCTCTTGTCGTCAATATCGACCACTTGCTCGAAAAGTTCGCGCGCTTCGGCACGCTTGCCTTCGCGCGAGGCTTCAATGCCCCGGCGCAGGAGTTCGGCGATGTCGTATGGTGTACTCAAAGCATTAACCTCAGCGTGTGCTAAAACTAATTGACTGGGGATTGCGGTCGTTACTGGTGACTGGCTCAATATTGCCAGACAGATTGATGGCAAACCAATTAAATTGATCATTGTTGCGGTTCGACGCAAAAACGATCCAATGGCTGTCCGGCGTCCACGTGGGCGTCCGGTCTTCCGCGCCGTTGTCGTCCACCGTCAGCAAGAAGGGACGCTGACCATCAGCATCGATCACGTAAATGTCGCCATCATCAGCGCGGTTACTCACGAAAGCGATATGCAGCCCGTCCGGCGACCAAGCCGGTGAGTAGCTGCTCTGCGCGTCGTCGGTAAGCTGCGTCACGTTCGAACCATCGGCTGCCATCGTGAAGATTTCACTAAAGCCGGGGCTGTTCACGTCCGACGCATAGACGATTTGCGCACCATCAGGCGAGAATGACGGGTCGAAATCGCGGGCGTCGTTGTTGGTGAGCTTCTCTAGACCACTGCCATCGGCATTGATGATCCAGATGTCCTCATCCCCGTCAGCATCGCTGGCAAAGACGATCTGTTTGCCGTCCGGCGACCAGCTGGGATGCGTGATCATCGTGACAGTCTGCGAGGTGAGCTGCGTCGC
The DNA here is from genome assembly GCA_038260485.1 of Aggregatilineales bacterium. Lineage (GTDB taxonomy): Bacteria > Chloroflexota > Anaerolineae > Aggregatilineales > Phototrophicaceae > Flexifilum. The sequence continues at coordinate 8,455 of JBBSNT010000015.1, forward strand.
GTTTTCAGGGTTCGCGACCGAAGCAACGAAAAGCTGGGGGACGGTGTCCACTGCATCGACGACATCCCCGACGACGAGTTCGCGCACGAAGGCGATTTGCCGTCCGGTCGGGTTAAGCGCCACGTCGATAAACCCGCCAACGTCCCCCGACTCCAGCTTGACCTCGCCTCGTCCGTCAGCTTGTCCCTGATAGAGACTCGGCTGAGCCGCACCGGGTTCAACTTCACTGTAGATAATCGTGAAACTGCTCAGCGGCAGCGGCGTGACCGTTGGCGAGGGGGTTGTCGTCGGTGGCGGCGTAAGCGTCGGTGTAAAGCTGGGCGGCAGCGTAATTAAATTCGGATCGAAGGTGACAATGATACCGGGCAGCAGCGTTTGTGTCGGTGCGCGACGGTCGCGCGTCGGTGTCAACGTTGGGTTGGCGATAATGGCGGCGAAGGTCGCCTCGACGTTCGGCGTCGGTGAAGGCGGGTTCGCGGCGTTCTGCGCCGAGACAAGCGCAGCCACCACAACCGCCACGACGCCAATTGCCACGACCGCAGCCGCGATCAAATAGATGTTGAAGCTGCCGCCCCGTGAGGAAATGCGCGGCATATCATCCACCATGTTGGAGGACGTAGACGGCGCATCGGGCGTATCGACACCAAGACGATGCAGCGCTTCGCGGGCGCGGCTGTTGCCGGGATTGACTTGTAAAGCGCGCTCAAGGTAGAAACGGCGTTCGCTGAGCGTGTCAACGACCGACGCCATCCACATAAGCGCGAGTTCATTGTTGGCATTACTGCTCAAAACTTGGAGGAGCAGCCGTCGCGCCGCGAGTTTATCGCCGCGTTTCGCCGCCTCGATCCCTTCGCGCAATTTTGCTGGCATGTTTGCTTGTGCCGACAATAGAATTCTCCTCTCTAGGAACGCCGGTTAGACGCCTCGTGAAGCCAGTGCCAGCACGATCACGATTGCCAGCACGATCAATACGCCTGCGACGACGCCAAATGTAAGGAGAACGCGGTTATCGCGCGCGCTGCGCCGGTAAGCCATGCTCTTGAGTGCGTTACGGGCAGGTTCGTTATTGGGATTAACACGCAGTACCCGCGTGAGCCATTCACGGCGTTCAGCCTTTGAATCAGCGATTTTCGCCATCCACATCATCGCGCGCTCGTTGTTCTGGTCTTGCTTCAAGACCTGTTCGAACATCAGACGCGCGGCTTTTTTATTACTCGCCTTCGCCGACGAAATTGCCATGTGCAGCAGTTCTTCGCGGTTTGGGGCTTGAGACTGGTTTTCAGGAGCTTCATAGGATGTCATCGCGATACCTCATGTCGGTGCGCTGCCTTTAACTATAGCATTTTGTCGAGCACGCGCTGAGCCGTCGTGCTGTAAAAGAAACGAAAACGGCATGAATAATCTCATAAATGACAGCAAGGCGGCTGTTCTTGCCGCATCGCAGCCCTATTTTTCGCACAGACGCGCTGTCTTACTCTAAAGCTAGTCTATGCCTTTTTGCCCGTTTTGATGCTTTACATTTTTCATATTCGCTCTAGCGCAGTCCGGTGAGCAGGAAAAACAGCCAGACTGCCGCAATCACCAACAGCAGCCCGTCAATGCGATCAAGGACGCCGCCATGACCGGGCAAAATATCCAAGCCTTCGACATGCGAGTCTTTGACCTGAAAGAAGCGTTTCAAACTCGATTCTACCAGATCACCAAGAATGGCAACGAGCGGGCAGATCAAAACGAGCAGCGCAGACAACATCGAGAGCCGATCCGCAAAGTGGAGCAGCAGCAGCGAAGGGATGATCCCGCCGATGATGCCGACGACTGCGCCTTCCAAGGTCTTTTTCGGGGAAATTGCCGGAGCGAGTTTGGTTTTGCCCCACAGCCGCCCGCCGACGTAGGCGAAGCTGTCCGTCCCCCACGTCACGCACAGGATCAGCAAAAGCCACAATTTACCGTCTGGCTCCATGCGAATGCCGATCAGGAAGGCGCTCGGAAAACCCACGTAGAGCACGCCCAGCAGCGTCATGCCGACTTGAGCTAAGCTGCGCTTCACGTCCTGATGATGGCGTAGGGTTTCCAGCGCGAAGGTTGCCACCGCGCCAGCCACCAGCGCCACGAGGGCGATCAGCGGCTCGTGGAAGAAGAACGCCAAGATCACGCCCAAGAGGATGGGAACGCCGGTTACCGTACTGCCCTGCGCGGGACGATTGCGCGCCAAGACGTAAAACTCGATGACGCCGACGACCGCAACGACCGTCACCAGCAGCGCAAACGGCAGCCCACCCCACAGCCCCGCGACGACGACGATAGGACCGACGACGGCAGCCGTGATCAGGCGTTGAGCTAAATTTGAGAGGGGTACTTCGGCAACATCAGCCATGCGCGCTCAAAACAGATTGATCGTTCACGATTAACCGTTGATTTTAGCAAAGAATCGCTGGCGCTGCCTGTTTAGGACAACTCGCGTGGATTGGTTCCGAGAATTGCTGGCTTAAACGTGCGCATCCCGCCCGCCAAAGCCATTCATCTTGCGGTAAAAACTCTGGAAATTGTTGTTGCTCGTCCACAACATGAAGGTGTAAAGCTGGTAGAGGGCGATCACGCGCCCAACGATTTCGTTGAGGATATTGTCTGTGCTCAACTGCGACGCTTCCGGCTCGTACCAGACGCCAATCCGCAGCCAGTCCTGTCCATCGGCAAAGGTGCTCATCCATTCGTCGAGGATGTTGCCGCGCAGGAGCTGGCGGCAAGTCAGGTGCATGTCACTCAGCTCGACGCCATCCCAGAAACCGAAGCGGTAGTCGCCATCGACGTTGTTCTGGATAATGCCGCGCAGGGTATCGCGGTGACGGTCAATCGCCAGCTTGCCAATGAAGTTGCGCTGATCCCACCATGACAGGGGCGACATAATCAGCTCGACCGCGAAATGCTCCGGCGTAATGCGCAGTTCAATCACCGGGTGGCGGTAGGCTTCAGGGTTGTCGGAAACGCCGACCGTATCACGCCCCATCAGGCGTTCAACCAGCGCGCCTTGTTCGCGCGAACGCAGATAGGGCAGCGACAATCCAGCGATCTCGTTCGAGCAGGATGCCGAATGCTGCGAAATTAAGGCTGCTTTGTTCCAATGAGGGTGTAAATCGTAATTGTGGTCGCGGATACGGCGATAAACCGAGCGATGTAATTCATAGAATTTGTCGTAAACAGGTTGAATATCACGGGTAGGCTGCGAGGTAAACGTTTCGTGATCTGTTTTGGTGAAATAAGCTGAATCCATCACAACCTCTCCCAATAAAAAAGACAAACTTAATTAAACTATCCCATCTATTATCATAAATTAAGTTTTATTACAAAACTAGCAAATGAGTCAAAATTCACACAAGTTTCACACAATCTCAAGGGTTAAGCTAAATAGATCGTGACTAAACGCGGTTCAAGTGCAGCCCATAATAACTGCACCTCTGAGCGATAATTCATAGCAAAGCCCGCTTATAGCGCTTACAATGACCCTACAAACGTTGATTATGTCCTGAGAGCATAAATAATGACCATTACGCAGCAAGACGTTTTTGAATATCATCGGCGCGGGCGCCCCGGCAAAATTGAAGTCGTTCCGACCAAACCCCTCCAAACACAGCGCGATCTCTCGCTCGCTTATTCACCCGGCGTGGCGGAAGCCGTGCTCGAAGTCGCCCGCGACCCGCTGACCGCCTACCAACTGACGGCGAAATCGAACCTCGTCGGCGTGATCTCGAACGGATCGGCAATCCTCGGCTTGGGCAACAAAGGCGCGCTCGCCGCCAAGCCCGTCATGGAAGGCAAAGGCGTCCTGTTCAAGAAGTTCGCCGACATCGACGTGTTCGACATCGAGATCAACGCCACGACCGTCGAGGAAATGGTCACGGTGATCCGCGCGCTCGCGCCGACCTTCGGCGGCATCAACCTCGAGGACATCAAAGCGCCGGAGTGTTTCGAAGTCGAGCGCATCCTCAAAGCCGAACTCGACATTCCGGTCTTTCATGATGACCAGCACGGCACGGCGATCATTTCCGGCGCGGCACTGCTCAACGCGCTGGAAGTCAACGGCAAGCGCATCAGAGACCTGCACGTCGTCGTTTCTGGCGCGGGCGCGGCGGCAGTCACGTCCGCCGAATTTTACGTCAAACTGGGCGTCCCGCGCGAGAATATCACGCTGACCGACCTCTACGGCATCGTTTATGCCGGTCGCCCTGACGACATGGACGTTTACAAAGGCGCGTTCGCCGCTGGCAAATCCCCCGGCAAGCTGATCGATGCGATTGAGGGGGCGGACGTGTTCCTCGGCTTATCTGCGGGCGACGTGCTCAAGCCGGAGATGGTCAAGCTGATGGCGAACGACCCGATCATCTTCGCGCTGGCGAACCCGCATCCTGAAATCATGCCGGAAGTCTGCCACGCCGTCCGCAAGGACGTGATCATGGCGACAGGGCGCAGCGACTATCCCAATCAGGTCAACAACGTGCTCGGCTTCCCGTTCATCTTTCGCGGCGCGCTCGACGTTTACGCCCGCGAGATCAACGAGGCGATGAAGCTGGCGGCGACTCAGGCGCTGGCGGCACTGGCGCACGAGGACGTGCCCGACAGTGTGCTGTCGGCGTACAGCCTGTCGGCGCTGCGCTTCGGGCGCGATTACCTGATCCCCAAGCCGTTCGACCCGCGCGTGCTGCTGTGGGTCGCTCCGGCGATTGCGCGGGCGGCGATGGAGAGCGGCGCTGCTCGCCGCGAGATCGACCTCGATGCCTACCACGAGGAACTAATCAGCCGTCAGGGAGTCGGGCAGCAGACGCGCAGTCGCATCATCAGCAAGGCGAAAGCGGGCAGCCGAAAGCGCGTACTCTACGCCGAAGGCGAGGAGTCGAAGATCATCCGTGCGGCGGCGCTCGTCCGCGACGAGGGCTTGGCAGAACCGATCCTGATGGGGCAGGCAGAACGCATCCACGAAACGATTATCGAACTCGGCTTGAATTTCTCGCCCCAAATCTTTGATCCCTACGAGGACGAACTGCGCCATCGTTACGTTCCTGCGCTCTACGAACAGCGCAGGCGGAAGGGCGTCACCGAGATGAAGGCGCGCGGCTTGCTGCGTGACCGCAATCTGCTCGGCTCGATGATGCTGGCGCAGGGCGATGCCGACGCCTTCATCAGTGGGCTGAATTACGAATATCCCGACGTGGTGCGTCCAGCGCTGCAAGTCTTTCACACCCGCCCCGGCGTCAGCCGTGCCAGCGGCGTCTACATCGTGATCGTCAAGAAGCAGGTCTACCTGTTCACCGACGCGACCGTCAACATCGACCCCGACGCGGCGACCCTGAGCGAGATCGCCATTAGCGCGGCGGATTTCGCCAAGACCATCGACATCGAGCCGACCGTCGCCATGCTCTCGTTCTCGAACTTCGGCAGCACGCCGCACCCGCTCTCGCAAAAGGTCAGCGACGCGGTCGCGCTCGTGCGTCAGCGCCGACCGGACATCGCTATCGACGGCGAAATGCAGGCGGACACCGCCGTCGTCGTCGATCTGATTGAATCGCGCTATCCCTTCAGCAGAGTCAAAGACGCCAACGTGCTGGTTTTCCCCGACCTCGGTTCAGCGAACGTCGCCTACAAACTGCTGGCGAGGTTGGGCGGTGCGGAGACGATTGGACCGATTTTGCTCGGCATCGGCGCGCCCGTTCACGTCTTGCAAGCGGGCGACGATGTGCAGGACATCGTAGCGATGACCGCCGTCGCCGTCATGGACGCGCAGAGCCGGAGTTAAGCAGGCTTGCTGACGTGGCGTTTATGGCGGGCGCTCCGCTATCCCGACGACGACAAGCCGCTGTTCGCGCGCGTACAAGCGCAGCCGAGTACGATTCCCGGTCGCAAGCTGATCCAGCGGCTCGACCCGATCATGAACGTGTTGACGACCTTCATGTCGGCGGCGCTGGTGGTGGTCGCTCCGCTGGTGCTTCCGGCGCTGGCGAACCTGCTCGGCGGGCTAATCGCCTTCAACATCCCCAACACGATCAACCGCGAGCGTGAAGGCGGCACCTATGATCTGCTCGCGCTGACGCCTTCAGGCTTGGGCGTATCGAACTGGCAAATTGCCGCCGCCTGCACCGCCCGCCTCAATATGGTCGAGCGGCTGGCGTCGCTGCGCACGCTCTCGCTGCTGACGGTCGGGCTGCTGTTTGCCGCGAGCCTCAGTTACGCGCTGGTGCTCACGCCGCTAGCGCTTGTACTGGGGTTGATGGCGCTGAACGTCGATGCCATCCAGTCGATCCTCGTCGGCTGCCTGAGCGGGATGCTGGCGCAGGAATTCAGCCGCCGCAGCGCGACCTTCGCATCGGTGGCTATTTTCATCTTCGTCCAGTTAATCCTTGTTTACCTGCCGGTGGCGCTGCTGACGATTGCGCTGCTAGGGTTGCTGCGCCCGCTGCCGCTCGACCGCTGGCTCAGTGAAGGGATCGTCGCGGCGGTGGCGCTGCTGGTGCTGTCCGCGCTGCGCGAATTGATCATCCGGCTGATGTGGCGCGCACTCGAACGACGACTGCTTTAAACGTGTCCTGAGAAGCGATCATTGATATAGGACAGCTTCGCGTCCACGTTCCGTTCAGACAAGAGATAGCGCATCCAAGCGCCGCGCTCATGCCAGACGATCCCTAACTCCCACACGCAGTAGGTTGCGCGATGTTCCTGCTCTGACACATGAGGCACATAGCTGTCTGCCTGCGCTAAATCCTTCACATAGACCGATTCCCATATTTCGTTGGTGTTCCGCCATGTGGTCAGCAGCAGCAGAAATGACCCCGCCCGGTGCAGAATGACAAAGCCCAGTTCGTGATCAAGTCTCAGCCGCTCGACTTCGTTAGACAGGAAGGCGCGTCATTCGGCAGCTTGCTCCTGCGTAATTTCGGCGTGCGCCGGATAAAGATCGTACCACTTGAGATAGGCGGTCGGCAGGCTCAGGTCTTGCCTCGCTGTGACCAGCTTCTCGTAATAACGATAGCCTTCAGGAGCAGCGTTCCCGAAACGATCAAGCTGAGGGATATGTTCGACAATCTGCGCTTCTGCCATCTGAGTTTGCCTTTAAGCTTCTCTGTTCATTCCAGCAATCCGGCTTGCAGCGCGCTTACAGCGTACTCAGCGCCACCGCCACATCGTAGTGAGCGGGCACGAGCGCCAGCACGTCGCGGCAGAACTGCGCGCATAAATCGACGCGCCGTTCCAGCGACGGATCGCCCAACACAGTGTCGATGCGCCCGACCAGTTCCGGCGCGAATTCCCGCGCGACGGTCAGCATCCACTTAGCGCTCGGCTCCCAGCGGCGGTTGACAGCGTAGACCAAGCGCAGCGCCATGTCGAGGTCAGCGAGCAGCTGCCCCATCAAGGCGAGCCGTTCGCCATGCCGCGCCAAGCGTCCAGCCGTCGCCCAGTGCTTGGGCAGCGACCACTGATCGACCGCCAGCTTGACGATCCCACGTTGCACGTCGTCGGAGTAAGTCGCCAGCACGGTTTGCCATGTCGGCAGCTGATCGCCGCGCAGCGGAATCGCGCTGGCGATCACGTCGCCGAAGGTCAGCGCTTTGCGATCCAGCACCGCGCCGGAACGGATGCGGTCGATCTGCGCGTGCAGGGAGCTGAAGGTCTGCCAGCCGACTTCCGCCGGAATGCCGTCAAGCTGGAACTTGATCCACTGCGACTCGTCAGCGCGTGGTTGGTCTTCGACCTGTACGTCGGTCGCGCCTGCCGCGCGCAGCCAGCCCACCCGCTCGACGCGCGGCGGAATCGCTTTCACCCACAGGTTGAGTTCGAGGTCGGAGTCGTCGTCGGCAGCGCCGCGCGCCGTCGAGCCGACCAGCGCGATCTCGTCGGCGAGCGTCGGCGGGCAGTCCTCAAGCAGCACACTCGCTAGTTCAGCACGGCGCTGGCTGGCGGCGGTCGCGTTCGCGGGTAAAGCAATAGATTGAGTCAAGGACAATCCTAACTGTCTGCGTTCAACATTTGCGTGACGGCTTGCAGGGTTGCCGCCGTTCCCGGCAGTTCATCCTGCCAGAGCGTGGGGACGCGCAGCACCAGCCCCGGCAGCAGCGTCGTGCGGTAATTGCCGTCGGCGTCTTCGCTCTGGCGGACGTAGCGCCCGGCTTCGCTAAGGCGATAGAAGCGCGCTTCGTTGTGGAGCGGATCAACAATCCAGTATTCAGGCACGCCGCCAAGTTCGTATTCACGGAATTTATCGCCGTGATCGCGCTCGATACTCTCTTCGCTGACGACCTCGATGCAGATGTCCGCCGCGCCGTCGAGATAAGTCGCTTTCAATGCGCTCGGATTGGTCTTGAGAACGACCATCAAGTCGGGTTCGCGCCGGCGGTTGGGAAAGGCGGGCAGGTGCATCACGAACGGCGAACTGATGACGCGACCAAACTGGCGCAAGCCAAAATAAATTCTGAGCAGTTCCCGCAAATAGTCCATCAGATCGTTATGTCGCAAGCTGCTCGGCATCTTAATCACTACTCCTTCGACCCATTCGCAGTGCTGCCCCGCGTAGTGTTCCATGTAGTCTGCGAGCGAAACGTTCGTAGCGACGACCTCGCCGATCAGATCGTTCAAGACCTGTTTGCTAATTGCCATTTGCTTCCCTCCGCGCCTATCCTACCCAGTTTACTCGTAACGCAGAACGTTAGCGACCCGTTCGCTCACGGCGGCGCGCGCGCTGAGGAAGGTCGCCGCCCATGCGATCAGCACCGCAGCGACGATCAGCGCGACGGCAATCGGCACCGCTTCACGCGGGATCGGGATCGCGTCGCCGATGCCAATCGACGTCATGATGGCGACGCCCAACGCGCTGACGCCAATGCCGATCAGCCCGCCGAGCAAGCCGACCAGCGTGTTTTCGAGCAGCATGATCCACAGCACGCGCCGCCCCTTCAGCCCGACCGCCTTCAACACGCCGATCTGCCGCCGCCGTTCCAGCGTTTGCAGCGAAACAGTATTCGCCATCGCCACCGCCGCCGCGAACAGCGAGAGTAAGCCAACTACCGTCGGCAGCGTGCTGAACTGGTCAATGAAGCGCTTGAGCAGCCCGTCGATGAAGGTAATGTCGAAGGAGAACACCAGCGGGTTCTCCGACAGCTTGAGCAGCACCGCGTTCAAGTGCTCGGTATCGACTTGCAGCACGTTGAATTGAATGTCCGGGCGGTTGTCACCGATGGACGAGGGGGGCACAAACATCTTGCCAAAGCTGACCTGCCCCGTACTCTGCAAAATGCCGACGACGGTGAAGATCTGCCTGCCAAAAGCCGTTTGCACCGTCACCGTCGAGCCAACGCTCACGTCCTGCAATTGAGCGAAATCTTCGGCGACCGCCATCACCAATTGACCATCATCCTCCGTCGTCAGGTCACGTCCGGCGACGACGTGCGCCTGTATCGCGTTCGGGTTGGTGCTGTCGCGAGTCAGCAGGCTGGCGGCGAACGTCCGGCGGTTAGGGCTGCCCGGCGCGCCGAAATCTTCCTCGACGACAGGCGTGCTGCCGTTGATCTCCGCCAACTGGACGTTGTAAAGCGAAAGGCGCGCATTGTTCTCGATGCCTTCGACGCCGTCAAGCTGAGCAGTGAGCATCCCCTGCGCCAGCGACTGCGACACCAGCCCCAACGCCGGAAAGACCAGCACGTTGCCGCCGAAATTCTCGGTCAACTGGAACTGCAAAATCTCGCGCGTGCCGATGCCGACGAAGGTGATGCTGCTGAGCGCGAACATGCCCGCGCTCAACGCCAGCAGCGTCGTCGCCGTGCGGATGCGGCGCGAGGTCAAGTTACGCAGCGCCAGTCGCAGATCAACGCTGCCGAATGACGGCAAATGGCTGACCAACCAGACAACCACCCACAACAGGCAGACCAGAATGCCGAGGACGAGCAGCGTCACCGCGACGCCGATAATGCCGACGACAACGCTGCCGAGAATTTGCCCGGCGATTACGCCTATCACGACGACGACCAGCAGCAGCGCGATCAGCGCTTGCAGCACGCCCACGCCCGCGATGTGCGGCTCGTTGGGGCGCAGAATGATCGCCGGACGGATGCGGTTGGCGGTCAAGACGGGCAGGATGCCGAAAACCAGCGTCACGACCACGCCCAACGCCGCGCCGAACAGCAGCGCTTCAGGATAGACTCGCCACGTCAAATGCTGTTGCAAGAAGGCTTCACCGTAGCGGTTGACGCCAAAGCTCAAGATCACGCCCAAAATACAGCCGACGATGCTGCCCAGAATGCCCAGCAGGAAGGCTTCCGCGAAGAACAGTGCGCCGACCTGACGCCCTTTCAAGCCGAAGGTCTTGAGCGCGGCGATTTCTTCAGTGCGCCGCCCGACCATCACCAGCATCGTGTTGATGATGCCGACGCCGCCGATCAGCAGCGCGCCCAAGCCCATCACGACGATGAAGCGCCCAATCAGGTCAGAGACGGTGGCGTTGGTTTTGCTCAGCCCGTTGACGGTGGTGATGTCCCCGTCAGTGAGCTTACTCAAGTCCAGCGCGGCTTGGTCGATATTCGCGCCTAAGGGCAGCGCAAGACTGATCGTGTTGGGCTGCGTCGAGAGTTGGAGATTTTCGGCGGCGCTTTGATCAATATAGGCGAAGCCAAAGAACGACGCGAACGGATTCTGGATATTCGACTCAAGGTCGGTGCTGACAATCCCGCTCACGATATAGCTATCGGTTGTATTGCTGACGCGCACCGTGTCCCCGACTTTGAGTCCCTGCGACTCGGCGAGGTTTTCGCTGATTATGAGGTAGTTTCCGCCCGTCAGCAGCGTGCGAATCGGCACGGCATCCGGCTGAAGCGCATCGATGTCGCCTGTCGGCGGAAACGTCTGTGGGTTGATCAGCAGGACGTTGACGAACTGCGGTCGCCCGACCGTGACCGCATCGACCGCCGTCACCTGCACGCTCGACGTGCGCGTGTATTCCGCCACCTGAGCATTATTTTCGGCTGCCCACTGCTCGACGCTCTGCACTTCAGCGTCGGAAAATACATTGGAATCTCTCGAACCCCCGCCCATACCGGGAAAGAGCGACATGCCAGCGCTCACGCGGCTGATGGTGATGTCGCCGTGATTGCTCAGCCGCACGTTATCTTGCAGCGTGTCGCCAATCGCCAAGCCGAGGCTGCGTAAGGCGACAACGGTCGCCACCCCCGCCGCGATAGAGAACACGGCAAAGACCGTCCAGCGGGTGTTACGGCGCAGGTTGCGCGCGGCATAGCTCAGATAGAACGCAATACGTTGCATGAATTATTCCTGTGGACTAAACCATTCGGCGACTATCTCGAATGAAACGGTGCAGTTTAGCAGCGACCAAGTAGCGACTCGCTGGACAAGTTTTAGCAACAGCCTGCGCCCGCGCTCGCCTCAACAGCGTTGAGAATGCGGTTGTCGCTGCCGCTACGTGTCACACTACGCTTTCTATACGTATGCTGCCCTCGTAACGTTTTAAGCGGCGTAAATAGGAGACTGCGTTGTATAATAAAATACGACACAGGGTTGACAGGATTTTACCTCAATGACCGCCAACGACAGGGATCAATCTGCCAGTTTTGACGAAATTCGGCAGATACGCCAGTTGAGTCACAACCTCAATATCGGGCTGAACAACCAGCAGCAGCTCTTGGAAATGCGCGACCTCAGCCTTGCCCCCGACGTGATCAGCCACATTCACCTCGTCGATAGTGAACTGGCGACCTTCGAAAGTTACATGCACTACGAAGAAACCGAACTCGAACAACTGCGCGCCCTGACCGAAACGTCGGCGTTGATCAATTCTTCGCTCGACCCGGATGCGATTTTGGCGCAAGCGATGGACGAAATCATCAACCTGACCGGCGCGGAGCGCGGCTACATCCTGCTGCACAATGCCAACTCCGACGAATTGGAATTCCGCGTCTGCCGCGAACCGGACGGCGAATCCAACGGCGTTTCGGGCGAAATTCAGGGTGAAGCACAAGGTGCCGACATCAGCCGGACGGTGCTCAACGAAGTCTTCACGTCAGGCAAATCGCTGCTGACCGACAACGCCTCGTCCGATGCCCGAATGCAGGGCAGCGAAACCATCGCTAAATTCACCTTGCGCTCGATCATGTGCGTGCCCTTGGTCTACAAGGACACCATCACCGGCGCGATATACGTCGATAATCGCTTTCGCGAAAACGTTTTCACCGAACGTGAGCTTAACCTGCTCATGGCGTTCGCCAACCAGACGGCTATCGCCATCGAAAACGCGATTTTGTTCGCGCGCGTACAAGTAACGCTCGACGAGATCACCGAAGTCAAGGAGTTGATGGAAAACGTCTTCGCCTCGATTGCCAGCGGCGTGATCACCAGCAATGCCGACGACCGTATCATGACCTTCAACCGCGCGGCGGGGCAAATTCTGGCGACGCCGCCGGAAGAAGCGCTCAATCATTCACTGCCAGAACTGCTCCCACGCATCGCTGATTTCGCGGGCTACATGCGCACCGTCCGCGAGCAGAACCAACCAGCGGTTTTCGAGGCGCACACCGTCATCCCCAACCGCAGCGACGCCATCCTCAACCTGAAGCTCAGCCCGCTCAAGAACATGGCGAACGAGACGCAAGGCGTCGCCGTCGTGCTCGACGACCTGACCGACCAGCGCGAGCGCGAAGAATCGCTCGAACTGATGACGCGCTATCTGCCGCCGGGCATGGTCGATAACATCGAGCAAATTGCGGGGCTGGCGCTCGGAGGTGAACGGCGTGAGGTGACGAGCATGTTCCTCTACACCTGCCCCTACGACATTTTCGGTGAAGGCACACGCCCGCATCAGTTGATGGAACTGCTCAACGTCTACCTTGAGGTGGCGACCAATGCGATCCACCAAGCGCGCGGCATCATCGACAAGTACATGGGCAACGAGATCATGGTGCTCTACAACACGCAGTTGAACCCGGACGCGAACCACGCCTTGTGCGCCGTGCAAACCGGAATCGTGCTGCGCGGCGCCTTTATCGACCTCTACAAGCGGCTTGGCATCAGCCCTGACCCGCATTTCTACCGCATCGGCATTCACACCGGCGTCGCGACGCTCGGCAACGTCGGCAGCATGAACCGCCGCAGCTTCACCGCCATCGGTGACACGATTAACCTCTCGAAACGATTGCAGGAGAACGCCACCGGCGGGCAGATCATCGTCAGCGAAGACACCGTGCGCCACATCATCGACCACAACGACAGCTATAACGAATTCCGCTTCGAGGAGCGCGAGTCAATTCAGGTCAAGGGACGTAAGCAGCAAACGCGCATCTACGAGGTCTTCAGAGCCGATGAATAACGAAACATCGCGCATCACCAAAAGCCGCGCGCCACAATCCGCGCAGGAGCAGTTACGTCAGCTTACGCAGGACGTGAACACGCTCAACGACCTGCTCCACAGCCAGCGGCTTGTGCTGCGTCAGTGGGCGATGGGCTTACCGATGGGGTCGCTCAACGATTTACGCCAGATGCAGGAGCGGCTCACAACGCTGGCGGGGCAGTTGATGACGCGCCAGATCGAACTGCGCCAACTGCGCGCCTTGGCGGAAACGACCGCGCTGATCAACTCGTCGCTCGATACCGACAGCGTGCTCAATCAGGTGATGGACACGGTGATCCAACTGACGGGCGCGGAACGCGGCTACGTCATGTTGACCAACAAAGTGACAGGCAGCCTCGAATTCCGTATCGCGCGCGGCATCGACCGTGAGCAACTTGCCCGCGACGAGTTCATCGTCAGCAACACAATTGTCAATCAGGTCTTTGATACAGGCGAACCCGTCCTGACCGACAACGCGCGCAACGACCCGCGTTACCAGAGCATGGAAAGCATCGTCGGCTACCAACTGCGCAGTATCCTGTGCGTGCCGCTGATCGTGCGCGGCGGGATGATCGGCGTCGTCTACTGCGATAACCGCGCGCTTTCGGCGCTGTTCAAGCAGCACGAATTGAACTTGCTCAGAGCCTTCGCCAACCAAGCCGCAGTCGCCATTGAAAACGCCCGCTTGTTCGAAGCGACGCGGGCGCAGTTGGCGGAAATCAGCGAAATGCGCGACTTGATGGACAACATCTTCACGTCGATTGTCAGCGGCTTGATCACGCTCGACAGCGACGACGTGATCACCGCCTACAACCCCGCCGCCGTCAATATCACCGGCGTGACGGAAGGCGAAGCCATCGGCGCGGAACTCTACGAAATCCTGCCGGGGCTGAACGAAGCCTTCATCGAGAAGCTGGCGCGCGTGCGCCAGATGGGGGCGCAGGAGACGTTCGAAACCGAAGTCACGCTCAACGGCGAGACGCGCCACATCTGGAACATCGTCATGAGTCCGCTGCGCGACTTATCGGGCGAGAGTCAAGGCGCGGTGCTGGTGCTCGACGACCTGACCGAACAGCGCGAACGCGAAGCCCAGTTGACCCACGTCCGGCGCTACCTCCCGCTGGCGTTGGTCGAAAACATCCGCAGCGAAGACCTCTCGACGCTCGGCGGGCAGGAGCGCGAGATCACGGTGCTGTTCGCGGACGTGCGCGGCTTCACCAGCTTCAGCGAACACCTTGAACCCGAACGCTTGATGGAGATCATCAACAAGTACCTGAGCGTCGCCAGCGATGCCGTCAACCTCTACGAAGGTGTCGTCGATAAGTACATGGGCGATGCCGTCACCGGCTTGTTCAATACGCCGCTCAACCCGCAAGGCGATCACGCGCTGCGGGCGGTGCGTTCAGCCCTGAGCATGATCTACGACGTGCTGGCGCTGCACGAAATTCTGCCCGAAGAACAGCGCTTGTTCTACGGCATCGGTATTCACACGGGCATGGCGGTCTTGGGGACGGTCGGCAGTCAGGATCGGCGCGAGTTCGCGGCGATAGGCGATGCGGTCGAACTGAGCAAACTGCTGCAAGAGAACGCGCATCGCGGCGAGATCATCGTCAGCGCGGCGACTTACGAGCAGGTCAAAGACCACTTCGATTTTGAAGCGCTCGAACCGCGCAAGACCAAAGACCGCGAAGACTTCACCGTTATGTACAAGGTCACGGGGCGCAAGAAACGTGCGACCGGCGCACTGAGCTAAGCTCGCCGCCATGCCTCCATAATGCAAGCTGATTTATGATGCGCTGTCCGTAAGGGTGTTATATGAGGGTGTTTAAAAACCTCTAAACACATCTTTCCTATACATTGGCAAGGAAAAGTTATGTTTTTCTCCCCCTCGCCATGCAATGGCGAGGGGGAGGCTTCCGAAGGAAGCAGGGGGTGAGGTTAGCCCGACTTCTTAAACATCCTTATTGAACGCCCCTACCATCCCCCAACGAATAAGCCCACTGATCACCCTGCTAATCGTGTTCATCCTTCCCGGTATGTGACGGTTCGCTTTACGTTTTGCCGACTGTCGGATAAGATTTATCCCACTCAGGCAACTTTTTCACAGGGCGAACCATGCAGGAACTATCGGAACTCACCCCGGAGAATTACATCAACCGCGAACTCAGTTGGATCGATTTCAACGGGCGCGTGCTAGCACAGGCAATGGACGAAACGATTCCACTGCTGGAACGCATCAAATTCTTGGCGATTGTCAGCAGCAATACCGACGAGTTCTTCATGGTGCGCGTGGCGACCGTCCACAAAAAGCTCAAGCTCAGCCTGCAAAATCGGCGTCCTGACGGTGTGCCCTATCCCGTGCTGCTTGAGGAAATCCGCGAGCGCGTGCTCGACATGATGCGCCACCAGCGCGAAATCATGCGCGACCTGCTCGGCAGGCTGCGCAACTACGGCGTCGCCATCACCGAAGTGAGCAGCCTCGATCCTGAATGGCAAACGGCGCTACGAGCGTACTTTTACGAAGAAGTCTACCCCGTGCTGACGCCGCTGGCGGTCGATCACGCCCGTCCTTTCCCGTTTATCTCGAACCTCAGCCTGAACCTTGCGGTCTCACTCAAGCGCGACGGCGATATGAACGGCGAACAGGAATTCGTGCGCCTGAAAATTCCGGACATGATCCCGCGACTGGTCAACGTCAACGACGTGCTGCGCAAGTACGGCAGCGGCGACGAAGCCGTCGAAGGCATGACGATGGTCTGGCTTGAAGACGTGATCGCGCGCAATCTCGACCTGCTCTTTCCGGGCATGACGGTGATCGATCAATCACCGTTCCGGGTGACGCGCAACGCCGACATCGACTTCGAACACGAGCAGGAAGACCCCGAAATCGACATCAGCGAGATCATCGAGGAGAGCTTGCGCGAACGACGTTTTGGATCGGTCGTGCGCCTGAGCGTGCCGGATGATATCAGCACGCGGACGCTCAACAGCCTGATTAGCCACCTCGGCGTCGATTCGCAGCGCGACGTTTATTTGGTCAACGGCGCGTTGGGCGGCAGCAGCCTCATGGAGCTAGCTTCACTCGATTTGCCGGAACTCAAGTATCCAGTTTACCTACCGCGTCTGCCCGAAGGCTTGATGGACGACGAGAACATCTTCACGGCGATTCGTAAGCGCGATTACCTCGTTCACCATCCCTTTGACTCGTTCGTGCCGGTCGAATCCTTCTTCCAAGCCGCCGCGCGTGACCCCAACGTGCTGGCGATCAAGGTGACGCTCTACCGCGTCGGGCGCAATTCGCCCATCGTTCAAGCGCTGATGGACGCGCGCGAACACGACAAGCAGGTCGCCGTACTGGTCGAACTCAAAGCGCGCTTCGACGAGGAAAATAACCTCGAATGGGCGCGGGCGCTCGACGAAAAAGGCGTCCATGTCACCTACGGAGTCGAGGAACTGCCCGTCAAAACGCACGCAAAAATTGCGCTGGTCGTCCGCCGTGAACACGACGGCGTGCGCCGCTACGTGCATCTGGCGACGGGCAACTACAATACGACCACCGCTCGCTTTTACACCGATCTCGGCGTGTTCACCTGCAATAAAGAGATCGCCGACGACGCCTCGCGCCTGTTCAACCGCTTGACGGGCTACGCGCCCGCGACGGAGTATAACCGTCTGCTGGTCGCGCCAGAGTTCTTGCTGAAGGGCTTGACCGCGCTGATCGACAACGAGATCGCCGCCGCGCGCGCGGGCAAACCCGCCCGTCTGATCTTCAAGATGAACCAGCTTGAGGAAGACCTGATCATTCAGAAGTTGTACGAGGCGTCACAGGCGGGCGCGCAGGTCGATCTGCTCGTGCGCGGCATTTGCTGCCTGCGTCCCGGCGTCCCCGGCTTGAGCGAGAACATCCGCGTGATCAGCATTGTCGGGCGCTACCTCGAACACAGTCGCGTCTTCTATTTCCAGAACTCAACGCCGGATAAGCGTCTCTATCTCGGCAGCGCGGACATGATGCGCCGCAACCTGTATAATCGCGTCGAGGTCGTCTTCCCGGTCATGGACGAACGCATCCAGCGTCAGGTTTTGGACGTTCTAGATACGGAACTGAAAGATAATCAGGATGCGTGGGAACTGAACGCGGACGGCGTTTACCGTCGGCTCGAACCCACAGCGGGCGACGCACCGATCCGCAGCCAAGATTTGTTCATGGAAGATGGCGCGATGCTGCTCTAATACCGACCCGCACCCGTTTGTTTTCTCGACAAAAAGAACTAAATATGCCAGAATAACGCTTACTTAAGCTTCAGCGTTATGACTATCGGCTCGCTCCTCAAAAAGTGCGTTATTTCCGAATTAGACTTAACAGAAATCAACCATTGCAACCCTGAGGAAACATTACGAGCCGAGCCTCAGCGTGGAGTCTGTTCACGCCGAAGTTCGCCGGAGGAGAGCCAAATTGGATCTGTGTGTTATTGAAGGCGATGGCATTGGGCACGAGGTCATCCCCGCAGCCATCAATGTGCTGAAAATTGTTGCTCCTGACGTGAACGTTCGGACGGCGGAAGCGGGTTGGGATTGTTTCAATCAAACCGGAAATTCGCTGCCCGAAGAAACCCTGCGCTTGGCATTAGAGTGTCGTGCGGTCTTGTTTGGCGCGGCAGCATCCCCTTCTTATCCGGTCGAAGGCTATTACGTGCCGATTGTGCGCCTGCGACGTGAACTGCGGACGTTCGCCTGCCTGCGCCCGACGCGCTATCTGCCCGTGCCCACAGCACGCGAAGGTCTCGACCTGCTGGTCGTGCGCGAATCCACCGAAGACCTCTACATCGGTCACGAACACACCGAGGATGAAGGACGTACTGGCATCTCAGAAAAGGTGATCACACAGGCGGCGACCCAGAACGTCGCCCGCAAAACCTACGAGCTGGCGAAGCGCGGCGGACGCAGCAAAGTGACCATCGTCCACAAGGCAAGCGTCATGATGCAGTCCGATGGGCTGTTCCGGCGCGTGGCACTGGAAGTTGGCGCACAGTTCCCGGAAATCATGACCGAAGAACTACTGGTTGATACAGCGGCGTACTGGATGGTCAAGAATCCAGCGCGCTTCGACGTGATCCTGACGCCCAACCTCTACGGCGATATTTTGTCGGATATGGCGGCAGCATGGGGCGGCGGTTTAGGCTTAGCGCCCTCGCTGAGCATTGGTGAGGATGTGGCGCTCGCTGAACCTGTGCATGGCTGTGCGCCGGACATCGCTGGCAAAGGGATTGCGAACCCGACAGCGACGATCCTAAGTGTCGCGCTGCTGCTGCGCCATCATTGGCAGCGTCACGATGCCGCGCTCAAGGTTGAGAATGCCGTCCGTGAGACGTTGCAAACAGGCGCGCATACCGCCGACATTTACCTTGAAGACGCAATTTCGACTTGGGAATTTACAGAGAGGGTCTGCAATAATTTAGGATAAAGCCAGCCTTTAGTAGAACTTGGGCTTTACGTCTAAATGTCGTTATTCTCAATTATGAGGAACTCATGTAAAATAAGTATTAGCTATGTTTTTATAGGATTCTGCTGGCAGACCAATGTATGAGCCTCGTTCTAGTCGTTGATGATGATCCTCTCTCGATCCAGTTATTTGATCTTATTCTCAAGCGCAGCGGCTTCGATGTCATTGCGGCGAGAACAGCAATGCTTGGGCTGAAACTCTTCTATCAGTCCTTTCCTGATCTGGTGATTGTCGATGACATGATGCCGGACATGAGCGGCGGTGAGATGTGCAAGCATCTCAAAAGTGATCCCGCTGCGCGCCACATCCCCGTCATCCTAGTCAGCGCCGGGTTGCGCGTGCAGGATGAGCGTTACGTCCGCGAAGTCGGCGCGGACACCGTCTTAGTGAAGCCAACCCTCAGCAAAGATGTGCTGAAAGCGGTTGCTTTCTGCCTCAACGACGGAGTGCCGTAACTTTACGCCG
>JBBSNT010000016.1:0-26712 GCA_038260485.1 Aggregatilineales bacterium
GCGTGACCAGTTATCGAGTCTAGCGCTCTACAGCGACATGACCTTCGCCACCTTCGACGCCCGCACGGGCTTGACGCCGGAAGAACGCCAGAACCTTGAGCGCGTCTTTGCCGCAACCCGTGATTACGCCGAAGCACCGCAGGGTTGGCTCGTACTGCTCGGCAACTATGGCAGCGGCAAAACGCACCTTGCGGCGGCGGTCGCCAATCATCAGCAGGAGCGCGGCGCGCAGGTGATGATGGTCACCGTTCCCGACCTGCTCGACTATCTGCGGCTGACCTTCAGCCCGAACTCAACGGCAACCTTCGACAGCCGTTTTCAGACGGTGCGCAGCGTCCCGCTGCTCATCCTTGACGACCTCGGCACGGAAAGCGCGACAGCGTGGGCAAAAGAGAAGCTGTTTCAATTATTCAACCATCGCTATGTCGCTAACCTGCCGACGGTGATCACGTCGTCGTCCACCATCGACAAGATCGATGAGCGCATTCGTACCCGGCTGATGGATCGGCGGCGCTGTACCATGTTCGCCATCACCGCGCCGTCCTACGCGAACCGCACCTATCGCCGCTAGCGTTGATCAACCGAAACCGCTACAGTTGGCTATAGCCGTTTCGAAACGGCTATAGCTGAAATCGGCTTTTGATTTTCTACTTTAGACGTCTAGTTGAAGCATAGAAAGAACGCACTCTGAACGCCCTCACCGTCACTCCGTACCAGCGACGCAACCGGCACGCGGTGCGCGACCTCATCTTTCGCAGCTATCGTACGCACACGCATCTCGATTGGCACGATACCGATCAGTGGCTCGAAGATGGCGAACGTTACCCGATGCGGCTCGTCTGGCAGGATAAACGTCTGCAAGGCGTTCTTGCCACGTCAGAGCCACTCGATGGCACCTGCTGGGTACGGCTCGCCGCGCTGACTGATCACGGCGACCCGCAGCCGATCCTGAATCTGCTCTGGAGCAGCCTCGCCGCCGAACTGCGAACGCTCGGCGTTCACACCGTCGCGCTGCTGCTGATTCGCAACTGGCTTGCCGCCTACGTCACCGCACTCGGCTTCACATTCTCCGAAGAAATCATCACCTTTCGCCGTCCCGCCTTGGCGATCCCGCCGCTCAATCCGCCCGATGGTGTGCATCTTCGCCTCGCCCAACCCGGCGACCTGCCTACACTGATCGCGGTCGATAACGTCGCCTTCCAAGCTCCTTGGCAGATGGACAGCGGCGAAATCCGGCAGGCGGAGCGCATCTCCGCGTCCTGTACAGTGGCGGAAATTGAGGCGAAAATTGTCGGCTACCAGTTGAGTACACTCTACTTCGATGGCGCGCATCTGGCGCGCTTGGCGGTGCTGCCCGAACTGCAGGGTCGCGGTATCGCGCGGGCGCTGCTGTCGGACGTGCTTCAGCGTTTTGAGCGGCGCGGCGTCCGCTCGATGACCGTCAACACACAGGCGAGCAATCTGCGCTCGCAGCGACTCTATACCGGCTTCAGCTTCGAACGCAACAGCTATGATCTTCCCGTGTGGCTCGCTCAGTTGGATGCAAAAGAGGATCAACGCGCTTAAAGCAGTTTGCGCAAGTAGGCGGCGGACTCCTCGTAGCCGAGTGCGTGGTAAAACAGAGCGGCTCGGCGTGTCGCCAGCGCCACCAACACCGCATCGCGTGAACGCGCCCAGCCCTCGAAAGCATCCATCAACCCCCGCCCCACACCCTGACCCCATCGATCTGCCTGCACCATAATTTCCTCGACCCACGCGACTCGCCCATTGGCGTAGAACGTCAGGTGATCAAAGCCGAGGCAGTAACCCGTAATTTCGCCCTCATCTTCCGCGACCAGCAGACAGGCTGCATCGTCGGCGAGCAGCGCCGCCAAGCTGGCGTTGAAAGCCGTGCAGTTCGGCGTAAATGAGGTCGCAAACTGCGCAAGCAGCGGAAATAAGCGATCAGCATCATTGATCCGTGCGCGGCGAATGAATGGATTCATGAATGGTCACGCAAATGGGTTAGCCATTAGAGGTCGTCGAGGTCACCTTTTTTAAGCGCAAGTTCGAATGCCCGTCCGATCATCAGGATGTACTCGATCCATCCAGCGAGGGTGTCCTCATCCACGATCTTGAGCACGCTTTCGAGCAGATCGTCCGGCGCGTCGAACATGATTTCGGTCGAAAGACATGCCATCGCCTGAAGCACCGAATCACGCG
Source organism: Aggregatilineales bacterium (assembly GCA_038260485.1). GTDB lineage: Bacteria > Chloroflexota > Anaerolineae > Aggregatilineales > Phototrophicaceae > Flexifilum. The sequence goes on from JBBSNT010000016.1 coordinate 2,203, forward strand.
AAGCCGGGGGTTCACCCATCGTCAACGTCCCATACCAGCGCTCGATAATCGGGTGTATCTGCTCACAGGACGAACCATCTGCCAGTTCGCGGTTCGCCAGTTCCTGAAACTCGTCCAGCCAATTAGGATCGTTTGGGGTTTCGCTCATGAGCCTCAACTCTCCTTCCGAAGGCAAATGCCCGAAGGTTAACGTCCGAAGGAAGACGCCCGGTTAGCAGCATTTAAGCATAGATTAACCCACTTTTCATCAGTGTAACGGGAACTGGAACGAAACTCAAGAGAGTTCGCATCTAGGCGTGTAGTTAGTCTACTCCGATGCAATCTCTCCTGATACAATCACACTTACCGTTCACGAGGATCGTTCATGACACGAAACCAACGGCTGATCGTCATCTTCGGGCTGTTGATCAGCGCCATTTTTCTCGGCTTTGCTTTCTACGGGTTAAACCCGGCGACAGTCTGGGATTATATCAAGCAGGCGAGTCCAATTCCGCTAGCACTGGCAGCAGTCTGGTACTTCACAGGCGTCATGGTCATCTCTAAACGCTGGCAGGTGCTGCTGCGCTCGACCAAGTTCGTCCCCCTCGGCAAGCTGTTCCGGCTCGTTTGTATCGCCTACATGGGCAACAACGTCTATCCCCTGCGCAGCGGCGAAGTCCTGCGCGTCGTGCTGCTTCAGCGCGGGCAAGGCGTGCCGATTGCCAGCGGCGGCACAGTCGTGATCACCGAACGAATCTTCGACGGCATCGTCATGCTGACCTTTGTGCTCGTCTCGCTGGCGACCCTCAACGTCGCCTCGCCTGATTTGCGCCGTATCGCCCTCATCAGCGCGCCGATTTTCATCATCGCCCTGCTGGTGTTTTTCGCGCTGGCGCTAAAGCCGGACATTCTGCGCCGCCTGATCGCGCTCGCGAGCCGTCTACTTCCGGGCAAAATCGGCAGCATCGCGCTCAAGCTAGGTGAGGACGTGATCGCCGGGCTGGAAGGCTTGCGCTCCCCTCGTGACCTCGCCGGAACGGTTTTCTTCTCCTACGCCAGTTGGATGCTCGAAGCCAGCACCTACTGGATCGTCTCCCAAGCCTTCAACCTCAACGTTCCCTACGCGGGAATGCTCTTGGTCGTCGGTGTGGTCAACCTCGCTGGCTTGATCCCCGCCTCACCGGGGCAGTTCGGCGTCTACGAGTATTTCGCGGTACTGGCATTGGGCGCGCTCGGCGTTGAGAAAACTCAGGCGACCGCCTTCGCGCTCGTCAACCACCTTGTCATCTGGCTGCCCGTCACGCTGCTCGGCTTCTACTACTTGATCCGGCGCGGCTTGGGGCTGGATGCGGTTGCTCACGCCGAGCGTTTGGAGCAGGAAGTGATCACCAACGCAGTCACGGACAGCGAGAATCCAGAGAAAGAAGTCGCAGCTTTATGAAGATCGGCATCATCGGCGCAGGCGCAACCGGCATGGCAGCGGCGTGGGATTTGCTCCGCGCCGGACATCAGGTCACGCTCTACGAAGCAGAGTCCCGCGTCGGCGGGTTAGCAAGCGGTTTCAAAGATCAGGGCTGGGACTGGTGGCTAGAGAAATTCTACCATCACTGGTTCGAAGCAGACGATGCGATCCTCACGCTGGCGACGGAACTCGGCGTGCGCGACAAAATCATCTTTCCGCGCCCGAAAACCAGCTACTGGATCGACGGCGAGATCACCCGTTCCGAAATCACACCGATCTCAGCGCTGACGCTGCCCATGCCGCTGCTGGCGAAGCCGCGCTTTCTGCTGGCGGGCGCGTTCCTCAAGCTGACACCCTTCTGGAAACCGCTTGAAAGCATCACGGCGGACAAATGGTTCTTGCGTTACATGGGGTCAGCGGGATACGACCGCTTCTTCCGCCCGCTGCTGATCGGCAAGTTCGGCGAGCAGTACGACCGCGTCAACATGGCGTGGATGTGGGCGCGGATTCACGCGCGCAGTCTGCGTCTGGGCATCTTCGAGGGCGGCTTTCAAGTCTTTCTCGATACACTGGCGGCAGCGCTGACCGAGCGCGGCGCGACTATCTGCCTGAGCACTCCCGTCGAGCGCATCGGCTACGATGGCGGGTCAGCGACGGTCACCGTCAACGGCGAAACGGAAACCTTCGACCGCGTGCTGAGCACGACTTCGCCCAAGCTGATGCTCAAGCTCGCACCGCAGTTGGGCAACACCCATTACGGCGACAGCATGGCAGATTTACGCAGCATCGGCGGCTTGTGCGTCGTGCTGGCGCTCAAGCATCAACTGCTCACCGATGGGACTTACTGGCTCAACCTGCCCGCTACTAGCCCTGACAAAAAGAAAAGCGCTTTTCCATTTTTGGCGCTGGTCGAGCACACCAACTGGATGGACAGCGCCCACTACGGCGGTGATCACATCGTCTACTGTGGCGATTATGTGCCAGCCAATCACGAGTATTTCCGCCTGAGCGAAGAAGAACTCGCGGATCGCTTCATCGAGACGCTCTCGACTTTCAATCCCGCCTTCAAGCGCGACTGGATTCGCAAGGTCTGGGTCTTCCGCGCGCCTTACGCCCAACCGATCCCGTTCGTCAACCAGAGCGAACGCATTCCGGCGCTGGAAACCCCGCTCCCCGGCGTCTACTGGGCGAGCATGAGTCAGGTCTATCCGTGGGATCGCGGGACGAACTTCTCAGTCGAGATGGGTCGCCGCGTCGCTGGCATGATGATGGGCAAAGGCTGAAAATGTTGAATCACAAAGAACACAGAGAAGTCTTTCTTTGTGTCCTCTGTGGTTAGAAAAAGGCAATCTGATGAGCGAGAATGTCATTCAAGTCACCGCCGCCCACGTTCAATCACAAATGTCTGGCGACGGCAGCGGACATGATTGGTGGCACGTTTACCGCGTCTGGCAGACCGCCAAGCGCATCGCCGCCGCAGAGATGCAGCCAGATATGCACGCGCAGATGTACGTCGATCTCGAAGTCGTCGAACTCGCTGCCCTGCTCCACGATCTCGCCGATCACAAGCTGCACGACGGCGATACATCGGTCGCGCCGCGCATCACCCGCGAATGGCTCGCCAGCCTGCACGCCGAATCCGGACTGATCGATCACGTTGCCGAGATCGTCGCCACGCTCTCCTACAAAGGCGCGAACGTCGCCACACCGATGGCAACGATCGAAGGCAAAATCGTGCAGGACGCGGATCGCCTCGACGCCATTGGCGCGGTCGGGATTGCCCGTGCCTTCGCCTATGGCGGGCACAAAGGGCGCGAACTCTACAACCCTGACGTGCCGCCGCAGCTTCACGATGATTTCGAAGCCTATTCGAGCAGCACCGCCCCGACCATCAACCACTTTTACGAAAAGCTGCTCCTGCTCAAAGATCGCATGACTACGGACTACGCGAAACAGATAGCGGCAGAGCGTCATCGTTACATGGAACAGTTTCTCGACCAGTTCTTCGCCGAGTGGAACGGCGATGCTGATTATTGAGCGTGCCACCGAAGAAAACCTGCCCGCCGTCCTCGGCGTTGATGCTGCCCATATCGGCGACTCCCGTGCTGGCGACCTGATCGCGGCAGTCACGGCGCGCCAGTGTTACATCGCCCGCGAGGGCTGGGACGTGCTCGGCTTCGCCATCTTAACGAGGCATTTCTTCGGCAGCCCCTTCATCGACTTGATCGTCGTCCACCCCGATCATCAGCGTAAAGGCGTCGCCAGCGCCCTGATCCAGCACATCACAGCGGTCTGCCCCGGCGAAAAACTGTTCACCTCAACCAACCAGTCGAACACGCCGATGCGGGCGCTCTGCGAAGGATTTGGCTTCGTCAAGAGCGGCTGGATCGACAATCTTGACCCCGGCGATCCGGAGCTTATTTGCTTTAAAGCCTTAGGGAAAAATTAAGCACGCCTCGCGATTTTGGTCATTCTCGAAGCGCATTTAGGATGTTACACTAACATCCTAAGTCCTTTCCCTACCTGTGCTGTATAAGGTAAGGGACAACATTTGAACGCTATTTTAGGAGATGAGCCTCCATGAAGATCATAGTTGCCGGAACAGGATTCGTTGGGCTGACGCACGCCGCCACCACGTCGGAATACGGACACGAAGTCTACGCCTACGACATTGACAAGACGCGGATTGCGGCATATCAATCAGGCGATGCCGAACGCATCGAGCACTACGTCAATGAACCGGGACTCTCGCAGGTGATCGATGAGAATATCGACCGCTACCTGTTCTTCACGACCGATATTGAGTCGATCATCGAAGGTACGGACGCGATCTTCCTCTGTTTGCCCACGCCGCCCAACCCGAACGGATCGTCTGACCTGAGCTTCTACTTCGACGCGCTCGCCTATATCGCTGACCTGCTGGCGAAGCGCAAGGATCAGCGCCGCATCGTCCTCATCAACAAGAGTACCGTGCCCGTTGGCACAGCGCGCAAGCTGCAAGACATCCTCGAAGACCACAACGTGCCGAATTTCGGCATCGCCTCGAACCCTGAATTCCTGCCTGAAGGCGACGCGGTTGAGAAATCGCGCAAGCCCGACCGCGTGGTCGTCGGTGCGGACACCGAAGAGGATTTCCAAATCCTGCGCCGCATCTATTCGCAGTTTGTCGATCACGTCCGCATTCGATTCATCGAAACCACGCCCGAAACCGCCGAGGCGATCAAGTACGTCGGCAACACCCTGCTGCTGACCTACATCTCGTTCTGGAACGGTGTCGGCGCGCGCCTCGGCGAAACCTTCGAGAACGTCCGTATGGAAGACCTCAAGCGCGGTGTCACCTCGGACGCACGCATCAGCACGTGGGGGTCTTACGTCTCCAATGGTGCGGGCGGTTCATGCTTCGGCAAGGACATCCAGTCGCTCATCTACCAGTTCAAGAGCGCCGGACAACCCGCCGACCTATTGCAATCGGTCTACAACATCAACGAACATCAAAAGACCTACATGATCGACCGCTCGATCTCCGAAGCGGGTATCAATTTCAATCAGAAGACCGTCGCCCTAATGGGCTTGTCCTTCAAGCAGCGCACCAACGACATGCGCGACTCGTCGGCGCTCAAGGTCGTCGAAACGCTGCTCGGACGCGGCGCAAGCGCCATTCGCGCCTACGACCCGCTGGCGATGCGCGAAGCGCCGCGCTACTTTAATCCAGACAACAACTACCTCTTCTCGAAGATAAGCTACCACGACAGCGCCGCCGAAGCGATTGCGGGCAGCGACCTGCTCTTCATTTCGACCGACTGGGAAGAATTTCGCGGACTGTCTACCACCATCCAGCAGACGGTCAAGCCGCCGTACCTGATCATCGACGGTCGCCGCATGATCCCGGACTACAAGGTGCTGGTCGAACACGGCTACAGCTATCTCGCCGTCGGTTCGCGCTACATGGCGGGGCAGGACGCCGTCACGCCAGAACTTGCTGAAGCCGCCGAGAAGTAAGCAATTCATCCTCGATTTTACGCTAGGGACGTGGCGCACCATGTCCCTACGCGTTTTAATCAAACATCCCTACAGCATTAAAGTTGTGCAAGGAAAGGGTTAATAAACTATCCCTGACCTGTAAGGCGGGGTATGATTAGGATGTACTAATTTTTATCCCAAATATATCCCAAAGATAACCCAATATATTATGGCGTGGCGCTTACACCTCAGCGACAGAACGATCAAGCGGCTGGACATTCTCTCCAATAAGCCTTCGGTACTGGCAGCATGGACGGCGACCAACCGCGTCTCGTTTCTCGATCTCCAGAATGGCGCACCACGCGGCGACTTGACGATTGAACCCGTCAAAACGACCGACCGCAGCAGCACAACATGGCAGACCTTTGTCCAATCGCTGAGCGCGCCCAACGACCTCTTTCTGCCGACTGCCCGCGCGCCACAGGCAGCGATCTTCCTCAGCACAGATGGCAAAACGCGACTCTACTATACCGGCGGCACAGACCTCTACCTCGAAGTTGACGGCAAAGAAGCCAAAATCGAAACCGATGCCAAGCACCGCTTCATCGCCATCGGCATGGATCGCGCGTCAGGGCTGGTAGCGGCGCTCGATGCGGAAGCCAAACTGCATATCTACAAGCAGCACGTCCGCGTTGGCGTGTTCGATACCAAATTAGAAATTGACGAGGAGTTCCGCCCCGTGCTAATCGTCACGGCGGACGGCACGGCGCTGTTTGTTTCTGACGGACACTGCATCACGGCGCTCAATCCCGATGGCAGCATTCGCCAGCACCTCCCTCTGCATTACACTGTCGGCGCGATCAACGCCTCGCCCAACGGACGCCGCTTCGTGACCAGCGACCTCGACACCAACGTGATCCGCATCTACGACGGCAGCTTGACGCCCACCCATCAGCGCTTCGCCGACGATCTGCTCACCGAGTCGAAACGCGCACAGTTGTTGTCATCGCCATCGACCGCAAGTGCAGCACTCGGTCCATTGGCGATCAATAACAAGGGCGTGCTCGCCTTCGCGCTCTCCGGCACGGTCTGCGTGACCAGCCTCTCCAAACTCAAAGCCCACCCTAAGATGCACTAAAACCGCCGGATCAATGCGGCACGAGATTCATCACCTGTGAAAGCAGCCCCTGTCCCACAAACATGAACGCACCCGTGATCGCTAAGACAGCGACGATCCCAATCACGATACAGCCTAGCACACGGTTCGAACTGCTATTCTCGCGATCCAGCACGGACTTAGAAGGATCAGCAGGATCGTAGTAAACGGGAATCAAACCACCCGTCGGGTAGCTATCGACAATCGATTGTCCCCACTTCGGCGAGCCACGCCCCATTTCCATCCCGAAACGGATACGATTGCCCTCGTATCGTCTGCCATTGACGCTGTATTCATAGTGAACGACTGGATAGTAAGCCGTACCCGAGCTGCCATTTGAATCGGTGGTCGTTCTGCGTTCGTTGTAGGCAGCGAGCACACGTCCGCTGGCTGTTGACCAGCTTTGACTTGCGCGCGTCTGCTTTCGCGCCCGCAGAATGATGATCACAAAGATAAGCACAATGATCACGAACGGCAGCGCCGTGATCGCAAAGATTGCCCCACCCATATTCGCGTCATTGAACAAATCCATGATGCGCCTTTCTAGAGCACACTTGGCTTTTAAGCGCATTATAGGCATGTTCCAGCCGGGGCGCTGGCATGGAGATATGACGAAAATTATTATATTTTTACGTTTTATGGATAAAGGTCGAGCAGATCGGCGTTAAAGCGTGCTCTCGACCAGTGATCGCTGAGGGAAGACCATACGATCAGGAACGAGCCATCCGCGAGACAACGCCGCTTGATTGGCGCGCTCGAAGTCGGCATGAAGGTCGCGCACCAACCGCGCCTGAGCGATTGACGGCTCGTTGGCAAACATGACGGCGGTCGTCGCGTGCTCGCCAATCGCGAGGATCAGCCAATCATTATCGCCAATTGGCTTGCGTCCTAAGCCGTTCTTGGGGCGGTTCGGCATCGCCCACACCACCTTGATAATGGACTGCACCACAGCCTCATTGGGCTTCTGCTTGCCACCCACCATAATCGGCTGTAACTCGTTATTGCGATAGGCGATGTAGTAGAGCGGTTGCGCCGCGAAATGATGGCGCAGAAATCCAGTCTGCCCCTTCACGCTGATCACCTGTCGCCACGCCTCGCTGTCAGGATTACGCTCGATCAGCCGTTCGATAATCGTCCGCTGCTCACTGTAGCGCTTGTACATAGCGTTGAACTGCGCCCGGTTAATTTTGCCCTGTGCGAATTCATCCGAGATCAGTTCCATCTTACGGCGCAGCGAGTTCATCGCCCCATTCGGATTAATCGGGCTTTCAGGCAGCAAGTCACTGGGCGGCGCTGGACGCGGCGCGACAGCAGCTTCCGGTGTCTCCGGTTGGCTGGGGCGCACAGGAGAGCGTCGAACATCACTTGGCGGCTCAATATCCTGCGGGAGAGGGTTTTTCGGCTCGTTCACGCCGTTACCTTATAGAGAATGATTGCCTATTTTGATTATAGCGCCATTTGCTATACTAGCATGGCATCGGGAAAGACGAAACTAGAAATCAGTCATGTTTAATCACTGTGGGTTATATTTTACAGAAGATCACATCCGGCAAGCACAGCACGAACGCGACAGCGAACCTTACCTTTCAGCATATCTCTTTCTCCGCGAGCGCGAACAGCGTGGGCTTGAGGCGGCGCAGTGGCACGGTTTTCGCTATCGCTTCGAGGAGGACGACCGTGCCGGCGAACTCGCGGTCGAAGAACTCGAAGACTGCATGGACGATCCGCTAACCGATGACATCACCTATCTGGATGCCATCGCCGAAACGTTGATGCTGGCGCAGTCGTTCGAAATGACTCGCAACCATCCAGCGTGGAGCGTCGCGTCACAAACGCGCTGGCTGAATCTGTTTCAAGAGCGCGTCAACCTGCTTAGCAACAGCCAATACAACGACACACACGTCGAAAACCTGTGGATGGCGGCGCTGGTACTAATGTCCGGCATCGTCCTCGAACGCAGCGAGATTATGAACGTCGGCATCGAAGTTTTCCAGCGCACGATTGACGACGAAATCAGCCCGCGCGGGTACATCCCCAAAGCTGTCGAAGGCAAAGACGGCGGCAGTCTCTATCGCCAAATACTCTCGGTATCAGCGCTCGTCCTCATGGCAGAGGCGGCGTCACACTGCGGCATCAACCTGTGGGAGTACAGCAATCGGGGTGTTTCGGTGCTGACGGCAGCGGTCTACCCGATCTATTACTTCTACACGCCAGAGCGCTGGCAGTGGGATCAGAACATTTCGCTGGACGAAGCGCAGCTTTTATTCCGGCGTTACGGGGGTTATCTGGAAATGGTCAACCGACAGACGAATTTCAAAGACCTGAAGCCGCTGCTCGAAGACCTGCGCCCGATCTACGATCCGCACGGCGGCGGCTTGACGACGCTCACGCACGGCGTCACCGTTAAGAGGCGCGGCTTGTTCGGCTGACGAGTTAAAAGTAGTAAAAATTAAAAGGTAGCCTTGCTGCCCATCGAACAGTCTACTTTTAGCTTCAGTTACTTTTAACTCTTAACTGAAGGATTTTGACCATGCAGTTCAACCACGTAACACCCGACTTGATCGACCAACTGCGCGCGATTCTAGGCGACGATGCCGTCAGCATCGCCCAAGCCGATATTGATCTGCACGCCCGCGATCAGTCGCATCACGCGGCGCATCCCGCCGAAGTCGTCGTCTTTCCGGTGACGGCGGGTGGCGTCACCGACGTACTGCGCCTCGCCAACGACAACCATATCGCCGTGACCCCTTGGGGCGTCGGCACGGGGCTGGAAGGCAACTCGATCCCGCTGCACGGCGGCATATTGCTCTCGCTGGAGCGCATGACGAAGATCGTCGCCGTCCATGCCGACGATTTTCAGGTCACGGTGCAGCCCGGTATCGGTCACAAGGACCTCAATGCCGAACTCGCGCGCTACGGCTTGTTCTTCGCGCCTGACCCCGGTGCGAACGCGACCATCGGCGGCATGTTGGCAAACAACGCCGCTGGCATTCGCACCGTGAAGTATGGCGCGAGCAAGGATAACGTCCTGCGGATGGAAGTTGCGCTGGCAGACGGTCGCCTGATCGAAGTTGGATCGCGCTCGGTCAAGCAGTCGAGCGGCTACGACCTGCTTCACCTATTCGTCGGCAGCGAAGGGACACTCGGCGTGATCACTGAGGCGACGCTCAAGCTCGTGCCGATTCCGGCATACATGAGCGCGGTCGTCGCCGCTTTTGCGACCGTCGAGGCGGCGGTCGAAGCGGTGGTCGCGGTGCGCGGCAGCGGGCTTGATCCAGCGGCGCTCGAATTTATCGACGCGACCCACACCAAAATGCTGCGCGAAACCGAAGGAGTCGATCTGCAAGACTACCCCACCCTGTTTATGGAATTTCACGCCGCGCAGGAAAGCGCCCTCGCCGAAGGCTTAGAGATGGTGCGCAAAATCTGCGAAGACCTCAACGCCGTCAGTGTTCGCACCACCACCGACACCGCCGAGCGGCGCAAGTTGTGGCACGCGCGCCACGCCTCTTACGAGATCATGGTACGCTCCGCGCCGGATCATAAGTTCTTCATCATGGACGTTGCCGTGCCGATCAGCGCCTACCCCGCTTTGATTGGCTATGTCGAGGCGCTCAAGCAGGAGCACGGCGTCACCGCCTACATGATCGGTCACGCGGGCGACGGCAACATTCACGTCGAATTCCCGTACAAGGATCAAGCGGAGTTCGACCATGCGCTGGAGTTGGACGAGTTGATCGTCATCAAGGCGCTTGATCTCGGCGGCACAGCAACCGGAGAACACGGCGTCGGCATCGGCAAAGCGATGTTCATGCAACGCGAGCATGGCGGCGCGCTCGACGTCATGCGCAGCATCAAATCAACGCTCGACCCGCAGGGGATACTTAATCCGGGCAAGATTTTCCCGAATCAGCCATAGTAGAAAAGCAAAAGGGCTGATTTAAAATCAGCCCCCTACACATCTTTGTTTAACGCCCGCCCTCGACGATGCCGTTGTCATTGTGATCATTGTGGTTCGGGCTGTCGCTGCGCGCGTGCTCCATAATGCGCACCGTCGCGCTCAACTCCTTGCGCCGCGCATCGACCAGCGCATTGACCAACTTGGTCTGAATGCCAATCGCATCGGTCAACATGTCCATCTTGCGGTGCAGGTCGGCGATTTCAACTTCGTTCTTCAAATTGACTTGGAAATCATTCTGAGCAACCGCTCGATCCTTAGTTGATTGGCGGTTCTGAGCCATCAAAATCACCGGCGCTTGGAACGCCGCCAACGTACTGAGCGTGAGGTTGAGCAGAATGAACGGATACGGATCGAATGCCCTCGTGCGGAGATAGGCGTTGGCTCCAATCCAGACAATCATGGTTCCGATAAACAGGAGAATGAATCGCCAACTCCCTGCGAAGGTAGACATCTTATCAGCGACGCGGTCGCCAAAAGATGCCTGCTCGTCAATATCCTCGTACACGTCATCGGTGACGATGTAGGGACGAAGATCGCGAATGAGTTCCTGTGCTTCAGGGCTGAGGAGGCTCTCCAATTCCTCGATCTCGTCGATCAATTCTTGGATTTGCTCATCCTCCGTATCAACCGGGGCGACGAGGCGGTTGAGCAGCAGATCATTATACATATTACCCCTCCAAAGAGACTGTACCGCCGAACGCCGAAACGCTCACGCGGTCGCGATATGGTTATGGGTCACTTTGAACAGGGCTGTTTCAATATCGGGGTTTCCCTGACGCGCAGGGTCGGCAATAACGCGCTGCGCGTCCCCCCGATTGAGGTTTAAAAGAGGGGGTTAGCGCAGGGTTGCGTTATCGCCGCCAGATAATGAAGGCGGCTGTTCGTTGCAACGACTACCTGCGTTCATTGATACCTTCACTTGAACGAAAAATCAGAGATCAGGCGAACCTGATACTTCTACTGTACCCCGATTTTAAGAGAGTGTAAACCCCTAAAACGAGTGCGCGTCAGTAAAAGTATTGAGGAAAATACAGGTCTGTTATGAGGAGAAAATGCTGATTGTCACGCCGTCGGTGACGACCATAAATTGCTCGTGCGTGACCAGCGCGCGGATCGGTTTTGCCATCGCGTTGATGCTGCCCAAATCAACGATATTTTGCGGATCGCTGGCGTCGAACATGCGGATCACAGCCTGATCGCGCTGCGTCACCAACACCAGTTCGCCGTCATTATGCGGCAGAAAATTCAGGCTGACCACCGCGTTACCATCGAGCGAAAGTTCGCCCATCGTTTTAAGCGTGCTAGGGTCAAAAAAGACCAAACGGGTGTCGTCCAAAACAGCGATTCCCACCGTCGCCCGCGCATTGATCGCCAAGCGTGACGGCACGCCATCTCGCGCTAACATCTGCTCGGCGCGCAGCGCTTCCCCACTTTGCAGCGGCGCAGCAGCAAGCGACTGATCGCGCAAGACGAATGCCATCGTATTCGTCAGAGCCGCGTCGATGATCGGCTCGTCCACCGTGATCCAGTCTACATTGCTAGGATCGTTGATCTCAAGCAGCGTATAACTGCCCTCGCTGGCAACAAGCCCCCAATGAGAATCGGGCGACAACGCCAACGCATGAGGATTTTTGGGAATGTCAAAGACGCTCCACCCGGCACGATACTGCGCGCGCGGGCTGACATAAGCCGGAGCAACCAGTTCGATGGTATCCATCTGCCCGTCTGTCTGCAAGGCAGCAAGTCCATAGTCTTTGCCCCCTGCCAGCAGCACAGGCGTACCACGCATGTCGAGTGACGTGAGTAAATTTGGCTGAGTCGGATCACCAAAATCGTAGATGCGTATCTGCTGGTTTTCCGCATCCGCAACCAGCAGACGGTTACCGTCTACGGTCACCGCCAGAGCACGAAAGTCACCTGCTTCAAGCGTGCCAATTGGACCAACGGGTGTGTTGACGTCATCTTGCGCGAACACAACCCCGCTAACCAGCAGCAGCAAACCAATGAGCAGGCATTTACGCATGGCGTCCGGCTGAATCAATAGGCGTCTTCATCTTCTTCATAGTCATCATAATCATCGTCTTCGTCGTCTTCGAGATCATCGAAATCATCATCTTCATCGAGGTCGTCGAAGTCTTCATCGTCTTCGAGTTCCTCGAAATCATCGTCTGCTTCGAGATCGTCGAAATCTTCTTCTGGTTCTTCGTAATCATCCATGTCTTCGAACTCTTCGTCAACCCTTTCGTCGCCGTTAGAAAAACTAACACCAGTTAGTAACGCATCGTTATTGATCATGTTCTCTCACCCGCCAGACTATAAACGGATCTACTGAAGCCATTGTAGCGTAAAGCGCGCGTATTGTATCATGAAGTCGAGCTTTGCAAACGGCAAATTTTACGATTTCGATACTTGCGTATCAATCATGTCCATAAAATAGCGATGTAGGCGAAAATCTCCGGTTAATTCAGGGTGAAATGCCGTCGCCAACAGGTGATTTTGCTGCACCGCGACGATCCGCCCATCCTTGAGTTCCGCCAATACAGCCACGTCCGCGCCGACCCCGGTGACGACGGGCGCGCGAATGAACACAGCATGAAACGGCGGATCGCCCAACGGCTTAATCAGGACGTCCGCTTCGAAGCTGTCGATCTGTCGTCCAAAGGCATTACGGTTGACGTTGATGTCCATCACGCCGAGGATCGGTTGGCGGTCTATGCCGATGTCTTTCGCCAGAAAAATCATTCCGGCGCACGTTCCCCACGTCGGTTTACTGCGGGCGAATTCACGCAGGGGGTCGATCAAGACGAACTCAGTCGCCAGCTTGCCAATCGCCGTGCTTTCCCCGCCGGGGATGATCAGTCCGTCCAAGCCCTCAAGCTGCTCAGGCATTCGCACTTCGCGCGCTTCCGCGCCCAATGCGCTGAGCGTCTTCTCGTGTTCAATAAATGCGCCTTGCAGCGCTAACACGCCCACTTTCATCGCTCTATTTTTGCCCTTCGCTGAACAATCTCCTCGCTATCTTCATCTAGACTACGAGAGTGGTCAAGTACCAAACGCAACAATCTTTCTTCGGTCAAGCAAACGAAAAGGCGCGCGACCCTTCGCCGCACGCCTCGTTGAATGTATAGGGACGCGCTCGCTGCGCTTAATGGACGAAATGCTGCTGCTCAAGCCGTCCCTTGAGCGAGACGATCAGCGCCTCGATTCGGCTTTGATCCCCGTTACGCCAGCCGCCACCAAGCGCCAAATAACGCTGATAATCGGCAATGGCGCCCAGTAAATCACCGAGGATAGCGCGCACGTCACCCCGATTGATATAGGCAGTAATGATGCGCGGGTTCAGGCGAATAGCTTGGGTATAGTCGGCAATCGCGCCGTTGAGGTTGCCTTGCAGTTCATCGATCAAGCCGCGATTGTTGTAGGCGAGTCCCTGCTTCGGGTTGAGGTAAATCGCCATATTGAGGTCGCCAAGCGCATCTTCGACCTCACCGCGCGCGTAATGTGCCAGTCCTCGGTTCAAATAGGCGGCAGCACAGCGATGATCGAGAGCAAGCACGGTATCAAAATCAGCGATTGCACCCGTGTAATCGCCCAGCCGGTAACGCGCGCGTCCCCGGCTATTGTAGGCTTCAAGTGAGTGATCATTGAGCCGGATCGCCCGTGAGCATACTTTGAGTGCGCGCTCATTCTCGCCACGTATCACGTGCGTTTTGCCGCGTTCCGTGTAGATATTCGCGCGAACATTGATATACCATGCTTGAATTTTTTGGTTTAATTGCATAATAAAACCACCAAATGTTTGTCATATATACCTAACGAATGTTTTTATTGTATGGCTTTTCCGTGAAATGCAAATGTACGTTTGCAAATAATTTCCTTCAGCCAAAAACGCACCCGCTCCGATTGTCACAGAGTGGAGGTCACCTTTGTCTTCTCTATAGAGCATTATGGAGCTGTGGAAATCCGCCTAATCAGCGTTATCGTTAACAGATACCCGTAAAGAGTTACCATGATGAGCGAATTTGAGCAGTATCGCCCGCTCTTGTTCTCGATAGCCTATCGAATGCTCGGCAGCGCAATGGAAGCCGAAGACATCGTGCAAGAGGCATACCTGCGCTATCAGTCCGCCCAAGACGTCCAAACGCCGAAAGCCTACCTGACGACCATCGTCACGCGCCTGTGCCTCAATCAGCTTCAATCCGCACGGGTGCAGCGCGAGCAGTATCTGGGGACATGGCTGCCCGAACCGATCCTAACGGGCGATACGGTCGATGCATCCACGCCAAGCGCGCGCATGGATCGTCAAGAAGCAATCTCGATGGCATTTCTCGTGCTGCTGGAGGCGCTAACCCCACCCGAACGTGCCGTTTTACTCCTGCATGAGGTCTTCGACTACAGCTACCATGAAATCGCGGCAATCCTTGAACGTGAGGAAGCCGACTGCCGCCAGCTTTACAGCCGTGCCAAGAAACACCTTGCCGACCGCCGCCCGCGCTTTCCAAGCTCGCCGGAGCAGCATGGCAAAATGCTAGAGCGCTTTAGGCACGCCATTGAAGAGGGAACGGTAGAAGAGCTGACCACAATGCTCGCCCATGACTCCGTACTCTGGGCAGACGGCAAAGGACGCATCGGCGCAAATACACGTCCGATTTATGGTCAAACGGCGATAGCGCTGTTCCTGCACAGCAGCTTGCGCTTTTTACCGCCGCACGCCAGCACGCAGGTTGAGGAAGTCAACGGTGAACCCGCGCTGATCATTCGCAGCGCGGGCGAGCCATTTGTCGTCATCTTTGTCGAGGTCACAGACGGTCAGATTCAGGCAATCCGCGCCATCGGCAACCCCGACAAGCTCAAGCACATCTAAAGCAGCAGGGGCGCACAGCGCGCCCCCACGCTCTCGAAAGTACGGTGCGGCGACAATCGGCAGGGTACTGCAATTGCCACTAATGGACGCCGTACTGCCGAAAACGTTCGTCGGAATCCACGCGCCGTAGTTATTAGTCTGCCACCATGAGTTATCGGCAAGCCGCCCCAATGGGATCAGTTGAGAACCGCCCTGCACTTGATCGAAAAGGTAATTCATGTCGGCAATCGTCGTCGTATAGACGAAGGTCGGCGAATTGATGCTGATTAAGCAGGGACCGCTGGCGGTTGGCGCTGCTTGCGTGGGCAGCGCCGTCGGCGCGACGACCGCTGGCGGATTGACGACGCTGACGGTTGCACAGTTTCCATTGTTGTTGACGACCGACAGCGCCACCCAGCCATTGATGCCGCTGTAAAGGATGTTGTAAAACGATCCCTGTGGCGAAATGCCAAGCACATCGGCGCTGGCGTTGCCCGGCAGTGATCCGAGAATAATCGAATTTGTCGTCGCCGATTGACGAATGTTGACACCTCCGGTGACGTTCGGCGTAACCGTACAGGCAGACGCCTGCGCAGTTGGCGCAACCGGAATCACGGGCGCTTGAGTGGGCGCATCCACGTTTCCAGCTTCGCAGCCATTCGCGCTGACGGCGCTGAAACACAGCGAAAATGAGGCTGTCTGGTTGGCGCTGTCGCTGCCAATCTCGACGATGTAATTCTGGCTGCCCGCGCCAAAACGATAGCGCGCGCCCAGCACTTCAGCGCCGCTCTCGGCAATCTGCTTGCCCGTGACGCCATCCCCGAAGCGCACGTTGACACCGCCGTCGGGTGAGTCGATATAGACGTAGACGGGTTCTGTCAGCGCATCGAAACGATAGAGCATCATCGGCTCGGAGGCGCTGACGCTCGCGTTGATGTGCTGCCCCGCTGTGAGCATAGTCGTGTTGAGCGGCGTTTCGCTCTGCACCACGAGGATCACCAGCCCGGTTGTGTTGTTCGCGGCGCTGACCTCGACGACGTATGATCCCGCCTGAAGCAGCGTGTTCAAGCTGATCGTCAGCGCGCCAGAAGCATTATCCTCAGCCGCGACGACCTGACCATTTTGCAAAATAGCCAGTTTCGGCGGCACGCTGTCGCTCAGCGCTTGCAGCGTCACCTGACTCGTTTGAGCGAGCGTATAGTCGAAACGCAGCGTCTCGCCCGCCGTCGCGATCTGTCCGGTCGAGGGCTGACCACTCGTCAACGTGCCAATACTCCCCTGCGCGCCGACAACCGCCGCGCAAGTCACCAGAATTGCCGCGCATAAAATTGGAGTCCACCGCGAAAGCTGCCGCCAAATCCGAAGCCTATCCATAAGAATCATCCTCATTGAGCCGATACAATCTCACAATCTTCATTGTACGCATTTTGAAATTTGCGCTGCTGTTTTAGTCGATTATAGGGGATAAAAAGAGGCATACCCGATAGATATACCCCTCAAATCACACGCTTAGAACGAGGCGGGCTAAACCGCGCGAGGTCTTGCACAATCATGATCAGATTCCACCTTTTCAGCTAAGAACCTTCATCAGAGAGCCGCATGGGAAATAAAACGCCGCGTGATCCCCAACCATAGAAATGCAGCGTCAAGGATCACACGGCGGCGAGATGCGTCGTAGCAGCTTACCAGCCGCGCGTGGCGATACGGTCGCCTTCGGGCATGTTGGCGGCGCTGATGCCGACCATCGCTTCGCCCAGCCCGCGACTCACGCGCGCCAGCACGTCGGGATCGTTGAAGTGCGTGACCGCCTCGACAATCGCCTTCGCGCGCAGAGCGGGGTTGCCGCTCTTGAAAATCCCCGATCCGACGAACACGCCATCGACGCCCAACTGCATCATCAGCGCGGCGTCGGCGGGGGTAGCGACGCCGCCCGCCGCAAAGTTGACGACCGGCAGCCGACCGAGCTTCGCCGTCTCGACGACCAGTTCATACGGCGCTTGAATATTCTTGGCATAGGTGAACAGTTCGTTTTCGTCCATCGTCGTCAAGCGACGAATTTCGCTGTTGACCGCGCGAGCGTGACGCACCGCTTCGACCACGTCGCCCGTGCCCGCTTCGCCTTTGGTGCGGATCATCGCCGCGCCTTCGTTGATGCGCCGCAGCGCTTCGCCCAAATTACGGCAACCGCAGACGAACGGCACTTTGAAATTATGCTTGTTGATGTGATTTTCTTCGTCAGCGGGCGTCAGCACGACACTTTCGTCGATGTAGTCGATACCAATCGACTCCAAAATCTGCGCCTCGACGAAATGTCCGATCCGGACTTTCGCCATCACCGGAATGCTCACGGCGTTGATAATGCCGTCGATCAGGTCGGGATCGCTCATGCGGGCGACGCCGCCATGCGCGCGAATGTCCGCCGGAATGCGCTCCAGCGCCATCACCGACACTGCGCCCGCGTCCTCAGCAATCTTCGCCTGATCGGGCGTGACCACGTCCATGATTACGCCGCCCTTGAGCATCTGCGCCAACCCGCGCTTCAGCGCACCGGTGCCGGTTTCGCCGTTGCCGTTATGATTATTCGTCATGAGAGTTCTCCTCGGTTTCGTTTCACCTGTATTTTCAGGTTAATTCGTGTCAAGTCCTTGATACAGAACCATCTAAGTCCATTATGACCAAAGCAGGACCAAAGCGCGCAAATCGGAGGACGTTTTGATATGCCCCTAGTCGATGCGTTAGAATAAATCGTGGTTAAGAATAAAACTAGAGGGCATTTCACAAGATGGCACAAATGCCAGTGTTGGTCATCCTTGCCGGGGGAACATCGTCACGAATGTGGCCCCTGCGCGAAAAATTGCTGCTGCGTTTCGGGACAGAACCCCTGCTTGTCAGCCAACTGCGCCGCTTTGAAGCGCTCGGTTTAGAAGAAACCGTGATCATCGCCAGCGCCGAGAACGCCGAGGACGTGAAAGCGCTGGTCGCGCACATCGCGTCAATGTCGATTCGCGTCGTCGTTCAGCCCGAGTCGAAAGGCATGGGCGATGCGCTGCTACAAGCCGCGCCCGCCTTCCCCAGCCAGCCCGGCACAGCACTCTACGTCGTCCAAATCCACGATGTAGTAGATGACGACCTGCACCGCGACATGCTCGCCGCCTATCAAGCCGACCCCAGCGCGACCTATCTCGCAGGCTACGAGCGCGAGGACTACTTCCCCGGCGGCTATTTGATCGTCAACCCTGACGGGCGCATCACCGGCATCGTCGAAAAACCGGGCGCGGACAATCGTCCGAGCAATCTCGTCAGCATCGTCGCCCACATTCACAGCAATGCCGACGAACTGCTCGACGCTCTGCGCGCCGAATATGCGAGCGGCGTCCAGACCGACGACCACTACGAGCGCGCGATGGATACGCTCATGAAGGAGCGCGTCTACCGCGTCGTCACCTATCGCGGGGCGTGGAAGGCGCTCAAGGTTCCGTGGCACGTCCTTGATGTGATGGAATACTTCCTCGCCAAGATCAAGGGACAGGTCGTCGCCGAAAGCGCCGTAATCGCCCCGACTGCCACCCTGATCGGAGACGTCTATATTGGTGAGAACGTCAAGATTTTCCCCGGCGCGTCAGTCGTCGGTCCCGCCTACATCGGCGCGAACAGCATCATCGGCAACAACGCCCTCGTCCGCCAGTCGATGGTACTCAATGGCTGCAACGTCGGCTTCACCACCGAAGTCGCGCGCAGCTACGTCAGTGATCACTGTGACATGCACGCCTGCCGCGTCCTCGACTCGGTCCTCGCGTCCGGCGTGAATTTTTCGGCGGGCTGTACGACGGCGAACCTGCGGATTGATCGCGGTGATGTGCCAAGTATGGTGAAGGGTGTGAAAGTCAGCAGCGGGCGTGATAAATTCGGCGCGATCATCGGGCGCAATGCCTTTCTCTCCGTCGATGTCATGACCATGCCGGGCATCAAAGTTGGGGAACGGGCGCAGGTCGGACCGGGAACGCATGTCCGCGATGACGTGCGCGACGGTCAGCGCATTTACGTCAAACAGGAAATAGTCGTCAAAGACGAGTGATTAAAGGGAAGTACTCGGTACTGGGGATTTTATGGCACAAATCGAGTCTAAACTTTTCAAAAAGTACGATATTCGCGGCAAAGCGGAAGGCGACGGCGCGCCCATCACCACCGACACCGCCCGCCTGATCGGGCTTGCCTTCGGGACGTATCTGGATCGCGTCGAAGGGTTGCAAACCGTCGTCGTCGGGCGCGACAACCGCCGCACCTCGCCCGCGCTGGCACAGGCGGCAATCAAGGGCTTGCAGACAAGCGGCTGCAAGGTGATCGACATCCGCCTCGCCTCGACGCCGATGGTCTACTGGCACGCTGTCAAGCAGGGCAACGTCGGCGGCATGATAATCACGGGCAGTCACCTCGCACCCGATCAAAATGGCTTCAAACTGTGCGTCGGTGCGCGCAACCTCTACGGCGACGCAATTCAGGCGCTCTATAACTTGATCACCGACGATGACTTCAACAGCGGCTACGAGACGCTGATGGTCAAGGATCAGCCGCTGATCGACTACATCGTGGACATTGTGCCGCGCTTACGCATGTCGCGTTCGCTGCACGTCGTCGTCGATGGCGGCAACGGGACGGGCGGCGCATTCGGACCGCGCCTGCTCAAAGCATGGGGACACCGCGTCACCGAACTCTACTGCGAACTTGACAGCAGCTATCCCAACCACCAGCCCGACCCGCAAGAAGCCGAGAATATGCACGCGCTGGCGCAAAAAGTGCGTGAGGTCGGCGCGGACGTGGGCATCGCCTTTGACGGCGACGCCGACCGCATGGGCGCGGTCGATGAACTGGGCGACATCATCAGCGCCGACCGCATTCTGACCCTGCTCGCCTGCGATATGCTGCGGCGGCATCCCGGCGCGAAGGTCATCGCCGACGTCTTGAGCAGCCAAGTTCTGTTCGATGAAGTCGCCAAAGCGGGTGGTGTCCCCGTGATGTGGGCGAGCGGACATTCGCTGATCAAGGCGAAAATGGCGGAGATCGGCGCGTTGATCGGCGGCGAGGCAAGCGGACACATCTTCCTCGCAGAGGACTATTACGGCTACGACGACGCCTATCTCGCGGCGGGCAGGCTCTTGCAGTTGGTCGCAGCGGCGCAGGTGCCGCTATCGGTGCTCGATGCGAAAATCCCGACGCTCTACAGCACGCCGGAGTACCGCCCGCGCTGCCCCGACGACCTCAAGGACGAAGTGATAGCAGCGGTCAAGGCAGCGCTTGAAGATCAGGGCGAGATCAGCAGCATCGACGGCATCCGCGTGCGCTTTGATCGCGGTTGGGGGCTGCTGCGTGCCAGCAATACCGAGCCGGTCTTGAGCCTGCGCTTCGAGGGCGAAACCGACGCCGACGCGCTCAACTACCGTGACCTGTTCTTCGACGAACTGCGCCACTTCCCGCAGGTAGAATTGAAATACGAGGGTTGACAGACGCCTTGTGAAATTTATGGCGTCTGATAGGTCATCGGCGAAGTCATTCAAATTGTCTACAGACGGTCGTCTAGCAGCCGTCTGTAGACAGCTTGGTCTTGTAGCCCGACGCTTTGAGCGTCGGGCAGCGCTATAGGGTGCTTAATCCTTTTTCTTCCTTGTTCGTGAAACGTCCACCCTTCTTTATCGTTTGGCATAATCTTCGCTCCATCCCACATATAGTTTTAAGCTAGCGCTGATTATTAAATTTCACATCAAACCGTGTGGAGCGATTCCAAGCGCGGCGCTCTACTAGCATTGTCCGCCGCTTGGCGTTTTAATCAGGGGCAGATCCATCTATTCGGACATTATTCAGGGGTAATTATGGAGCTTGAAGCAACGCTAACGAAGCCGCTGCGCATCGTCGTGATCGTAGCCCATCAGGACGACATTGAATTCGGCGCGGCAGGCAGTGTCGCCCGCTGGACGGACGCCGGATCAAGCGTGACCTACGTGATCATCACCGACGGCGCGGCGGGCAGCAACGAACCAGACGTAGACTACGCTGAACTGGTCGCGCGCCGCAAGCAGGAGCAAATCGAAGCGGCAGAGATCGTCGGCGTCACCGACGTGCGCTTTCTCGACTACGCCGACGGCACGCTCGAACCCACGATTGAGCTGCGCCGCGACCTGACTCGTATCATCCGTGAGCTGAAGCCGGATCGCTGCGTGATCATGGACCCGACCACCGTCCTGCTCCAAGAAGGCGAAATGAATTACATCAACCATCCCGATCACCGCGCAGCGGCGACAGCGGCGCTTTACGCCGTCTTTCCCAGCGCCGAGTCGCGCCCGATCTTCCCCGAACTGCTCGCGGAAGGCTTCGAGCCACATCACGTCAACGAACTGTACATGCAGTTGACCGACAAACCGAACCTCGCTGTTGACGTCACTGACGTCCACGACCGCAAGATTCAGGCACTGCTGCGGCATCGCTCGCAGATCGGTGAGGACGCCGCCGACATGGTCAACGGCTTCGACCGCGAAGGGGGCAAAGCCGCCGGTGTCGAGTTCGCCGAGACTTTCCGGGTCATGCGCTTCTTCAACGAAGACCCGAACAAGAAGGATAACCCGGCGGAATGAACGCTGATCACAAACTGCCTGACGTGCTGCGACCGGGATTGAAAGTCGTGTTCTGTGGCACGGCGGCGGGTGCGCAGTCAGCGGCAGTGGGCGCATATTACGCGGGGCAAGGCAACAAGTTCTGGCGCACGCTCCACGAAGTCGGCTTGACGCCGCGCCAGCTTGAACCGCGCGAATTTCCGACCCTGCTCGATTACAACGTCGGTCTAACCGATATTGCTAAGGCGTATTCCGGCGCGGACAGTGGTCTGCGCCGGAGTCACTTCGATGCCGACGCCCTACGCGATAAAATCGTGAGCTTTGCGCCGCGTGCGCTCGCCTTCAACGGTAAGCGCGCCGCCCAAGCCTTCTACGGCGCGCAGACGTTGATCGCCTACGGACAGCAGCCGCAAACGATTGGCGCGGCGACCCTGTTCGTCCTGCCCTCGACCTCCGGCGCAGCCAGCGGCTTCTGGGATGTGCGCTATTGGGCGGGGCTGGCATCCTACGCGGACGCCGACTCGTAGGGCGCTGCGGTCACCCGCCTAAACCGTCGTTCTGCCGCAGCAGATCGAGCGTCTGCTGTTCGAGTTCCCACATCTCCATCTTGTTGCGCGCCTTGAGCAGTTGATGCAAGCGCGGGTAATCGGCGGTGAACTCCTTCGCCCACTCGCGCGCGAATTTGCCGCTGCGAATTTCTTCGAGCGTGATCTCCATCAAGCGCGTGAATTGGGTGTTGCTGAAGCGGTCGTAGCGGCTCAGCGTGCCGTACTGTGCAGGCAGCCCCTGTAATGCCAGCGCGTTCATCAACCCGTGTGATGCCGCCTGTTTGAGATAGTCCGACGTTTCGCCAGACAGGTAGAGTTCGGTAAAGACCGCTTCAGGCGGGTAGCCGTTTTCCATCAACATCTGCGCGGCAGTGATCACCGCATAGTGGAAAATCGGTAGAATCGCCTGCTGCAAGAACAGGTCGAGTTCCGTCTCCTGCTCGAAGCGGATTTCGACCGCCCCACCTTTGAGCGCGCCCATCGCCTTCGCCAGCCCCAGAACCACGCCCCATGCCTGACGGCTGGCGTCCTGCGCGACAGCGACGAAACTAGCGAAGCCTTCGCCCGACACATAGCGCTCACGCACCGCCGCGCCCAGCGTCCGCGCCGAGACTAAGCCCACGTCCACAAACGGCGGTGCTTCAATGAAGCCATAGGTCAAGTTATAGGCGCTGCTAAAAACCAGCGCTTGCCCACGCCGCAGAAACGGGGAGACGTGTTCGAGGTAGATTTTGGGCATCGCTTCGTCGCGCAGCAACGGCATAATCACGTCCGCCGCCTGCACGAGTTCTTCAATTTCGAGTTGAATAAAGCCTTCGGTCACGACTTGCGCCTGTTTTTCGGCGCGTGGTTCGCTGACCAGCACCTCGACTCCGCTGTCACGCAGATTGAGCGCGACGGGGCGTCCCATGTTGCCGTAACCGATGACTCCCACACGTTTACCAGTCAGCACTTCCAAATGACCATCTTCGTCGTGATAAATGACTGTCATCTCAGTATAATTCCCGGTAAGTGATTCGCAGTGGAGCACCAATAATGCGTGGACAACAATACCTTGCTCTCGTTCTGTTCGCAATCCTAACGGTCGCCGCCGGATGCAGCGCGCTTGGCTTGGGTCAGCCGACGCCAACGGCGATCCCCTTCGACCGTTACGGTGTTCAAGACGTGTTCAACGCCTTTGCGCGCGCTGGATTGCAGGTGCAGAATCCGGAAAAAGCGAGTGCGGCACTTGGACGCGGCGCACCAACCGAATTTCAGGATCGTTACCTGTTCGAGATTGCGCGTATCGCCCCGGCAGGCGGGCAGATTCTCGTCTTTGCGACGCCGGAACAGTTACAGGCGTGGCAAGATTACGTCACGCGCCTGCGCAACGACCCGGCGACCCGCCGCGACGTGGTCTACGTCTACGCCAAAGCGAACATTCTGCTTCAGTTGAACACGACGCTCACGACTCAGGAAGCCAACGCCTACCGCGACGCGCTCAATAGTTTGGAATAATGCTTGGATAAGGGTGGGGCGAACACAGGCGTTCGCCCGCTTTCGTTACGACGGCACTTCGATGCGAATCAGCCCGTGTGGGACGCTCAGCGTGTAATGCACGACAATCGGCGCGTTGTTGATGTTGCGCGCTTCGAGCACGTCACCGACGAGGTAGTTATACACGTCCGGGTCGTACTGCGGTTGAATGCCGCTCGCACCGCGATTCAGTTCCAAGCGCGCGGCGACGTTCGGGGGGATGAACATCGCCAAATCCCCGTCACCGACGGTCAGCGTACCGAGCGAATTATCCGGCTGAGAGAACAGTGGATCATACTCCGGCAGCGTCACGACGACGTCGCCGCTTACAGACGTGACGTTGAGATGTTCCAACGCGGTCGCGCCCATATTGAGGACGACGCTGCCGTCTTGCCCGACGTATTCGAGGTCGAGCGGGACGTTGGGCGGCACTTCGATATGCAGGGTTCCGCGTCCCATCGTTTCCAGCATCGGGAAATCGCCC
>JBBSNT010000017.1:0-25227 GCA_038260485.1 Aggregatilineales bacterium
GGCTTGCCGCCGGATTCGCTGGTCGAGGGCGAAGAAAACATCCTGATCGACATGCGCCGCGTGATTGAGCAGTTCCACGACGCCAAGCGCCATGCCATGCTGCGCGTTGTAATCGCCCCGTGCGCGCCCTTCACCGTCACGCAGAACCTGATGCGCGAATCGGCGGCGCTGGCGCGCAGCTATGGCGTGCGCTTGCATACGCACCTCGCGGAAACGCCTAACGACGTTGCCTACAGTCTCGAAAAATACGGCGTGCTGCCCGGTGATTACGCCCGCGAAATCGGCTGGGTCGGCGACGACGTCTGGCACGCGCACTGCGTTTGCCTGAACGAGCGCGAAATCGCCCTGTTTGGCAAGACCGGCACGGGCGTCTGCCACTGCCCGTCCTCGAACCTGCGGCTTGGATCGGGCATCGCGCCGATTCGCAAGATGCGCGATGCTGCCGTCAAAGTCGGTTTAGGCGTCGATGGATCGGCGTCGAACGACAGCGGTCAACTGCTCAACGAGGCGCGGATGGCGCTGCTGCTTCAGCGCGCGGGTGGCAATCCTGCCGGGCTGGGCGTGCGTGAGGCGCTTGAATTGGCGACGCTTGGCGGGGCTGCCGTCTTAGGTCGCGACGATATTGGCGCGCTTGCGCCGGGCATGTCGGCTGACCTTGCCGCCTATCGCATCGACACGCCCGCTTTTGCAGGCGCGCAGCACGATTTGGTCGCGGGGCTGGTGCTCTGTGGCTCGCACAATGCTGATTTCTCGATGATTAACGGGCGCGTCGTTGTCCGTGAAGGCGTCCTACAAACGGTCGATCTGCCGGTGCTGATTGAGCGCCACAACGCGATTGCTTCTCGTTTGCTGCGGGGTGAGGCATGAGTCTGCGACTGGGCGTGCTCGGTGCCATCCGCAACGACGAGGGTTGTCTGCTGCTGTCGCAGCGCGGTGACTTGAATACGTGGGCGCTGCCCGGTGGTCGGCTTGACCCCGGCGAGCGGCTCGAAGATGCCGCTTCCCGTGAAGTCCGCGAGGAAACCGGCGTGACGCCGCGCATCGAGCGGGCGATCGCGCTCTACTACCTCGATGGCTGGCAGCGCATGAACGTCTTGTTCGGGGGCTTCCCGTTGAGCGGCGACCTCGCTAAAAAGACCCGCGAAACCCGCGCTAACCGCTATTTCAATCGCGGTGTGCTGCCGCCCAATGTTCTCGGCGTCAGCGACGCTCTGAGCGAAGTTCGCCCTCTGCCGCGCGCGCTGACGTGGACGCGCTCTGAATTGTGGCGGCTGCGGCTGCGCTTCGGCTGGCGCTGGATGGTCAATCGCTTGACCGGGCATCCCGAACCGAGCTTTCCCGAATTCAATGTGCGGGCGGTGGCGGTGATCGTGGGTGCCGAGAATCGCCGCGTCTTGACTCTGCCGGGTCCCGGCTATCACGCTGCTGACAGCGCCGTTGGCTTTCGGATGCTGCCGCGCGTCGTCTGTGACGGCTCGGCTGCGCCGTGGGATCAACTGACGGCGCTGACAGCAGCATTGATCGGTGAAGCGCTGGAATTTCAGTGGGTCGGCTTGTGGGAAGACCCGGATCGCGCCATGTTCGAGTTCATCTTCGCGGCGACCATCCCTGAAAACGAACTGCCCGGTTCGGCACAGTGGACGGCAATACGCAACGCCGCCTTCAGCGACCGCGATATGGCATACGTCGAGCGTGTGCGCCCGACTTTTCTGCGTGATCCGGTTTGGACGCTACTTGCCCGCGACGAACCCGGCGACATCCTGTTTGTTAACAAGGAGGCGAACCTATGACCCTAGCGCAGCGCATTGCCGTCGCGCGTGGTGACGCCCCAGCCGATTTAATCCTGCGCAACGCGCAGTTGATTAACGTGCTGTCGGGCGACATCTATTCAACGGACATTGTGATCAGCGGCGGTGACGTCGTGGCGCTGGCGTCCGGCTGCGAGGCAGCACAGGTTGTCGATCTGGGCGGACGCTATGTCTGTCCCGCTTTCATCGACGCGCACGTCCATATCGAGAGCAGCCTGTGTACGCCGCCGGAATTCTCGCGCACGGTGCTGGCGCACGGCGTGACCAGCGTCGTCACCGACCCCCACGAGATCGCCAATGTCCTCGGCATCGACGGCATCCGTTTTATGCTCGAACGGGCGAAGCGTGGTCCGATCAACGTATTCGTGATGGCATCAAGCTGTGTTCCAGCCACCGACATGGAAACCAGCGGCGCGCGCCTTGAAGCGGACGATCTCGCCCCGTTGATGGCGGACGAGTGGGTGCTCGGTTTAGCCGAAATGATGAACTATCCCGGCGTCATTAACGGCGACGAGAGCGTCCTCGACAAGCTCGACTTGTTCAAAGCGCTCGTGCTCGACGGTCACGCGCCAGCGGTCGTGGGCAAGGCGCTCAACGCTTACGTTGCCGCCGGCATTGCCAGCGATCACGAATGCACGACCGTCGAGGAAGCGCGCGAGAAGCTGCGGCTCGGCTTGACGATCTTCATTCGTGAAGGCACGACCACCCATAACCTGCGTCCACTGCTGCCCTTGATCACGCCAGAAAATTATGGGCGGCTCTGCTTTTGCACCGACGACCGCGTGCCCGCCAGCCTGATCGACGAAGGCTCAATCGACCACATGGTGCGTGTCGCTATCGCCAACGGCATCGACCCGGTGACGGCGATTCGGCTCGGCACCATCAATCCAGCGAACTACTTCCGGCTGCACCATCTCGGCGCGATTGCGCCCAACCGCCGCGCCGATCTGATCGTTTTCAGCGATCTGTATGATCTGCGCGCCGAACAAGTTTATCGCGGCGGCGTGCTGGTGGCGGAAAACGGACAGGTGATCGCCCCCAAGCCAGCGCTGCGCCCGATCAATCTGCGTCCGTCGATCAACGTCGGGGCGCGTGTTGCGGCGGGCGAGATCGACTTCCGTATTCCGGCTGCCGGAGCGCGCATCCGCGTGATCGGCGGGACGGACGAGCAGGTCGTCACCGGGCGCTTCGAAGAGGACGCGAAGATCGTGGACGGTGAAGCGCTTGCTGATCCCGCGCGTGACATCCTCAAGATGGCGGTGATCGAGCGGCATCAGGCGACGGGGAACGTGGCGAAAGCCTTCATCAAGGGCTTCGGACTCAAGCACGGGGCGCTGGCGGGATCGGTCGCGCACGATCATCACAACATTGTCGTGATCGGCGCGGACGATGCCAGTATGCGCCGCGCTGCCCAAGCGGTCATCGAGATGGGCGGCGGCTTGGTGGTCGCGGACGGCGATCAGGTGCTGGCGACGCTGGCATTACCGGTCGCCGGCTTGATGAGCGAAGCGCCAATCAGCGAGGTGCGCCATAATTACGATGCACTCGTCTCTGCCGCGCAGGGGTTGGGCAGCACGATGCACGATCCGTTTATGGCGATGAGCTTTATGGCGCTCGAAGTGATTCCCTACCTTAAGTTGACCGATGTCGGCTTGGTTGATGTCGAACGCTTCGAGATTGTGGACGTGTTTCTCTAAAGTACCGAGTGCTGAATACTGAGTGCTGAGCAATACGCTGTTCCCGGCGTTATTGAGCCTTCAGTAAATGTTTCGAGGAGGCGTGATTATGGCAGACGATTTTATGTCGGCGCTGCGAACGATGGCAAATAATTGGGTGCTCAAAGCGCGCGATTACGCCCGACAATCGAAGGAAGCAGGTGATAACGAGGCGCAAGCGTCGTACAATCGCGGCTTCGCTGAGGGCTACTATCGGGCTGCGACTGAACTCGCGGCATTGCTCAAAGACGCACCTGCTCAAAAGCAACCGCCCAAAGCGCCCCCCGCTGCACCTCCGACCATGGGCGGTCAGCGGCGCGGTGCTTCACCGATGCAAGCCGCGCCAACACAAGCCGCTGTGCCTAAAGTGCCCGCTGCACCGGAGGGGAATGCGGTGAAGTACGCGCTGATCTCAGTCGGTGAGGCAATCTCAATTTTGGTGTTCGCTGGATGCCAACCGCGCGATGTGACTCAGAACGGGGATAACAGCCTGCGCGCGACCTTTTCGAGCTGGGGAAGCATGATGATTCACGAACAGATCAGCCGCGTCCAAAATGCCGATCCCCGTATTATTCTTCTCAGCAATGGGAAGTTGGAATCGCATGACTACTATATCGATTTCGCTTTTAAGGAAACTGACCGATCATGACCGACCAGAACACGATTGACGCCATCAAGGCGCGCGTTGAAGCCCAGCGCGATGATATTATCCAATTCTTGAAAGACCTGTGCGCTATTCCCAGCTATGACAGCCAAATCCGCAAAGTTGGCGAGCGTGCCGAAGCCGAGATGCGAAAACTTGGCTTTGACGAAGTCTGGTTCGACCAGATGGGCAACGTCGTTGGCAAAATTGGCAGCGGCGAGAAGAAGCTGCTTTACGACAGCCATATCGACACCGTTGGCATCGGTGATCCCGACGAATGGGAATGGGATCCGTTCGAGGGCAAGGTCGAAGACGGCGTGTTTTTTGCGCGCGGCGCGTGCGACGAGAAGGGCAGCACGCCCGGCATGATTTACGGCTTGGCGATTGCGCATGAACTCGGCTTGCTCGACGGCGTGACCGGCTACTACTTCGGCAACATGGAAGAATGGTGCGACGGCATTGCCCCGCACGCGCTGGTCGAAGCTGAAGGCTTGCGTCCCGATTTCGTCGTCATCGGTGAGCCGACGCGGATGCAGGTCTATCGCGGGCACAAAGGGCGCGTCGAGATGCAGGTTGTCGCCAAAGGCAAGAGCGCTCATGCTGCCAGCAACTTCCTCGGCGACAACGCGATCTATAAGCTGCTGCCGATCATTGACGCAATCAGCAAGGTTGAGCCGGAACTAGGTGACGATCCGTTTCTCGGTCACGGGCGGATCACGGTCACGGACATGCACGTCAAAACGCCGAGCATCAACGCCGTGCCTAACGAGGCGCTGATCTACATCGACCGCCGCATCACCTTTGGCGAAACGCCCGATCACGAACTGGAGCGTATCCAGAGCATCATCGGCGAGCGCAGCGACATTGAAGCGTCGATCCTGTTCTACGACGACCCCAGCTATACAGGCTTCGTCTTTCCGGTGGACAAGATTTTTCCGGCATGGGCGCTGCCCGAAGACAATGCTTACGTTCAGGCGGGTGTTCAGGCGGGCGCGCAGTTGTGGGGATCACCGCTGCCGACAGGCAAATGGGATTTCTCGACCAACGGCATCTACTGGATGGGCAAGGCGGGCATTCCAAGTATTGGCTATGGTCCCGGCAATGAGGTTCACGCCCACACGGTGATCGACCAAGTCCCGCTGGACGACGTGGTTCGCGCAACCGAGTGGTACGCGCTGCTGCCGAGTCTGCTGCCATAGTGATCTACCTGATGCGCCATGCGGAAAGCATCCTCAACGTTGAACAGCGTTTGACGTGCCGTACTTACGAGGGTGATCTGACTGCTAAAGGGCGTCATCAAGCCGAACGTGCGGCGCATTGGTTTGCGGATAAAGGGCTGACGCAGATTCGCACTAGCCCATTTGATCGCGCCCGCCAAACGGCGGGGATTGTAGCTGCGGCACTTGGCATCGCGCCGATCATCGACGCTGATCTTGGGGAAGCCAACTGCGGCGACGTCGAGAACATGACTTCCGATCAAGCGATAGCCGTTTGGCGTCAAGTTTACACCCGCTGGCTGCTGTTCGACGCCGATGCACGCTTTCCCGGTGGCGAGTCCTACGCCGAGGCGGTCGAGCGCATGAAGCGAGCCTTGCGTCAGTCCAGCGCAGAGCAATCGGTGCTGCTGATCACGCATAGCGACATCACGCATACGGTGATTCCCGCATTGTGCGTGAACGCGGCGGCGCTTCAGGGTCTAGCACCCTTAGTGAACACTGGCATGATCGTGCTGGAACATTACGACTCCGACAGGTATAGTTGTTCGGCATGGAATCTAACTGAACACTTGAATGGTTAAGGAGACAATTGGATTATGCAAACCGACCTGCGCGGTCGTGACCTGATCACGACTCAGGAGTGGACACGCGACGAGATTGACACACTGCTCGATGTAGCGTGGGATTTGAAGCGCAAGCGGGCGCTCGGAGAACCGCACGCGCTGCTGCGCGACAAAGTGCTGGCGATGCTGTTCTTCTTCACCAGCACGCGCACGCGCACCTCGTTCGAGGCGGGCATGGCGCAGTTGGGCGGTCACGCTCAGTTCATCGACAGCGAGACGACGCAGATCAGTCACGGCGACACCGCCAAAGAGATCGGCGAAATTGTCGGGCGCTACACCGACGGCATCGCTATCCGCCAATGCGACTGGAACTTCGGCAACAAGTACATCCGCGAAGTCGCCGCTGCCAGCCGCGTTCCTGTGCTCAACATGCAGGATGACATCTACCACCCGTTCCAAATCCTCGCTGACCTAATGACGATACAGGAGCGTTTCGGGCGCGATTTGCGTGGCAAGACGATTAATGTCAGTTGGGCGTATGCGTCGAGCTACCAGAAGCCGCTGAGCGTGCCGCAGAGCTTGATCCTGTTGATGTCACGTTACGGCATGAACGTTCGCTTGACCGCGCCGCCTGAATACAAACTGATGCCCGATATTGTCGATCAAGCGCGTGACAACTCGCGCCAGAGCGGGGGATCGTTCGAAATCCTTGACGACTTCGACGCCGGTTTCAAGGGCGCGGACATCGTTTATCCGAAGTCGTGGGGCAGTTGGCTGACGACTGAAGACAACGACGAGTCGGCGCAGATTGGCAAGAAGTACACCCACTGGATCACCGACGCGCAGCGCATGTCGATGACACAGGATCACTCCGTTTACATGCACTGTCTGCCCGCCGACCGTAACATCGAAGTGAGCGACGAGGTGATCGACGGTCCGCAGAGTATCGTCTACGACGAGGCTGAGAACCGCTTGCACGTCCAGAAAGCGGCGATGGCGCTGACGATGCGTTAGCGTTTCTGCGTGTTTCTACGGTTAGCGATCAGCCGTTAGCCTCGTATAATGGGGCTAACGGCTGTTGTTTTCTTGGGTGATGCTATGCTTAACTCACACATTGCCATTCCCTACAGCGAGATCGCCGCCTTCTGCCAGCGCAATCATATCCGTAAGCTTTCCTTGTTCGGATCGGTTCTGCGCGACGACTTCGACGACGATAGCGACATCGATGTGCTGGTCGAGTTCGATCCTGAACATATTCCGGGTTGGGAATTTGCATCGATGGGTGACGAATTGGAAGCAATCTTAGGGCGCGAAGTGGATTTTTTGACGGCGGGCTTTTTGAGCAGACATTTTCGCCAGAAAGTGCTCAATACAGCGCAGGTCGTCTATGAGCGAGTTTGACCGCACACGCCTTCAAGATATGCTCGATGCTGCCTATAAGGTGCGTGCCTATGCTGCTGGTAAATCCCGCGACACGATTGAAGCTAATGACGAGGTTATCGGATTTGCCTTGATTCATGCTATCCAGATTATCGGTGAAGCAGCAGCTAAAATTGCGCCCGAAATTCGTGCTGAGCTATCCGGAATTGACTGGCAAAGCATCATCAGTATGCGAAATCGTATTGTCCACGATTACTTGCGGGTTGATTACGACATCGTGTGGGAAGTTGCCGTCGTTAGTGTTCCGAACCTGATTGTGGAACTCGAAAAGCTGCTCCCGCCTGAAAATTCGGATGAAACCTGAATCGCTTTTCCGTAGCGCAAAGTGAGATCAATGACGCGAAAGCAAATCGTTCGTGGACTGCTCGTGACCCTCGTCAGCCTTGTTGTGCTGGAACTGCTGCTTGAGGCGTTCCTGTGGTTCGTCGATCCGTTGGGGATCGCCACTTACGTCGCCGACCTGTCCAATTTGGTGACCATTGCCAACGCCGAAGGTTACACGCTCGCGCCGGGCGTGCAGCCCATGCGCTATTGGTCGTTCACGATTGATGCGGACGGCAACCGCGTCATGCCGCCGTCGAGCGGCGATTGCGTGATCCGTTTTGTCGGCGACTCGGTCACTTTTGGGCAGAGCGTAGATGATGACCAGCCTTTTCCCTATTTGATCGCGCGGGCGACCCCTAACGTGCAATTCGTCAATGCTGCGAAAATCGCGTATAACATCGGCAACATTCGCTATTCGGTCGAGCATCACGCTGCCGATGGTTACATTTATACGCTGTCGGATAACGATCAGGGATTGTCGTGGTCGCGCCCTGAGAGCGAATATGGGCAGCCACGCGAACTGCCGCCGCACTTCTCGGCGTTTCGCTATTATCTCGCGGCTTTTCAGGAGCGGGGCGCGCCGCCCGTCAATGACTGGGATGGCTTCTGGCGCGATCTCGCTGCGCTGAACGCCCGCGATGACGTGCTGATCTTCGTGGTTAGTTCGCCGCTGGCAGATCAAGTTGCCGAGCGCTATCCTGAATTGCACGTGATTCCGGTCTGGTCGCCCCAGCAGCAGGTCAGTTGGATCGATGGACATCCGAACGCTGCTGGACACGAATACTTAAAAACCCAAATGGATCAGGGCGTGCGCGATTTCGTTGACGCGCTCTGTGCAACGTCCGGGTGACTTGATACGCTTCGCAGCCATTCAGTATTCGTCCCAACTACCTGTGTATAATGAGGCTATTGATTGTGATTTCGAGCGGATAGGCACATGCTCAAGTCCCGAATTTCTATTCCCTACGACGAAATCGCCGCTTTCTGCGAGCGGCATCACATTCGTAAACTCTCGCTCTTCGGCTCGGTTTTGCGCGACGACTTCCATCTCGACAGCGATGTCGATGTGCTGGTTGAGTTCGAAGAAGGTCATACACCGGGATGGAATATCACCAGTATGGAGAATGAAATTAGTGATCTGTTCGGTCGCAAGGTGGATTTTAGAACCCCCCAAGAACTGAGCCGTCACTTTCGCCAGAATGTGCTCGATACCGCCGCTGCTCTATATGAACAAACGTGACGTTATCCTGCTCAATGACATGCTGGATGGCGCGCGGAAAGTCCAATCGTTCACGGTTGGCAAATCTCGCGCCGATCTTCAGCGAGATGACGAACTTCTTGGCTATGCGACGGTTAAAGCCCTTGAAGTCATTGGTGAAGCAGCCAATCATGTTTCGCAGGAAGTCCGTAGTAGTCTTCTCGTGATAGAATGGGGCGATATGATCGGAATGAGAAATCGTCTTATCCATGCTTATAGCGCCATCAACTATGATATTGTCTGGAATGCTGCAACTGCCAGCATTCCGGTGCTTATTATTGAATTAGAAAAGCTACTTGCATCCGAAGTCCCTGAAGATCCTGGGAGTGGGTAACATCGGAGACATGCAGTTCAATGTGTGGCGCTCTATAGCCACGTTTTCACCCCTCTCTCCGCTTGCGTGGGAGAGGGGTCGGGGGCGAGGGGCTTGGAGTGTGTCCGCTCTTTTCCCCACTCCCAAGATACTTAGTCCATTTACTAATTGCTCAAAGGTAGATTTATGGTCGGTAAATTGGCAGCCGTCGCCATTGGCGGCAACTCACTCATTCAAGACCCGAAACAGCCCGACGTAGGGCATCAGTGGGACGCGGTGCGCGTGACCTGCGACCACATCGCCAACATGATTGCCGAAGGCTGGAGCGTGATTATCACGCACGGCAATGGGCCACAGGTCGGCTACATCTTGCGCCGCAGCGAACTTGCGGCGCAGGAAGTCCATCCCGTTCCGCTCGATTTGATCGTTGCCGACACGCAGGGCAGTATCGGCTACATGCTTCAGCAGTCGCTTGACAATGCGCTTCGGCGGCTTGGGATCAATCGCACCATTCTCACCGTCGTGACACAGGTTCAAGTTGACCCCAATGATCCGGCGTTTGAGAAGCCGTCCAAACCGATTGGCGGCTTCATGAGCGAAGCCGAGGCACGCCGCCATGAAGCGCAGGGCTGGAACATGGTCGAGGATGCGGGGCGCGGTTGGCGGCGCGTTGTCGCTTCGCCCAAACCGATTACGATTCAGGAGATCAATGCCATTCGCGCGCTGATTTTGAGCGATTACATCGTGATCGCCGTCGGTGGCGGCGGGATTCCGGTCGTCCGTGACGATCAGGGCAATTTGCGCGGGACGAACGCCGTCATCGACAAAGACCGCGCCAGCAGTTTATTAGCGCAGATGCTCCGTGCCGACCTGTTGATGGTGTCAACCGGCGTCGAGAAGGTCGCGCTGGATTTCAACAAGCCGACTCAGCGCCTGCTTGACCAGATGACGCTGGCAGAGGCGCAGCACTACATCGCTGAAGGACATTTCGCGCCCGGTAGTATGCTGCCGAAGATCGAAGCAGCGGTCGAGTTCGTCCAGATGGGCGGCCCACAGGCGATCATTACCGATCCGCCCAACCTTGCGCGGGCGCTGCGCGGTGAAACCGGCACGCGGATTGTGCCGGGATGACTATCTGTACGATTTAAACTTTCAACGACGGCTGACGACTCCCCAAGAACGCCGTCCCTATGCTGAAAAATTGAGACAATATTTCGATGGCAAATATCTCCAAATTACGCTGTAGCGTCTGCGGACGGCTCTACGATCCCGATGAGGTGCAGTACACCTGTCCGGTCGATGGGCAAGTGGGCACGCTCGATCTGCTTTACGACTATGACGCGCTGCGGGCGACGCTCGACCGTGACGCTCTGCGCACTGAACCGTCGATGTGGCGCTACCGCGATCTGCTGCCGATTGGCGCGGAGTCGGTCGTGCCGCCGCTGCGAGTCGGCTGGACGCCGCTCTACGACGCGCCCCGCCTTGCCGCCGATCTGGGCGTCGCGGCGGCGTGGGTCAAGGACGACGGCTTGAACCCGACCGGATCGCTCAAAGACCGTGCCAGCGCGTTGGTCGTCGCACGAGCAATCGAGGCGGGGATTGAGATCGTCAGCACTGCCAGCACCGGTAACGCGGCGGCGGCGCTCGCGGGAATTGCTGCATCGGTGGGCATGGAGACGATCATCTTTGTTCCGGCGACAGCGCCGGAAGCCAAGATCGCGCAGTTGCTGGTCTACGGCGCGACCGTTGTTTTGGTTGAGGCATCCTACGACGTTGCTTTTGACCTGTGCTATCAACTCTGCTTGAGCGAAGGCTGGTACTGCCGCAATACCGGGATCAATCCCTATACGGTCGAAGGCAAGAAAACCGTCGCTTACGAGATTGCCGAGCAGATGCGTTGGGATGTGCCTGACGTGCTGGTCGTCAGCGTTGGTGACGGCAATATCATTGCGGGCATTCACAAAGGCTTTGTCGATCTACATGAATTGGGATGGATAGAGCGCATTCCGCGCTTGATCGGTGTACAAGCGGAAGGTAGTTCGCCCTTGGTCGATGCGTGGCAGCAGGGCATCAGCGCTGTTGACATGCAGCCTATCGAGGCGTATACCATCGCTGACAGCATCTCGGCGGGGCTGCCGCGTGATCGGTCGCGCGCGCTGCGAGCCGTGCGCGAAACGCATGGGGCGTTTGTCGCCGTGCCCGATAGCGAAATTATCGCTAGTATTCCCCATTTGGCGCGCCTGACCGGCGTGTTTGCCGAGCCAGCCGCGTCAGCAGTTTACGCAGGGGCACATCGTGCGGTAAAATTGGGGTTGATTCATAACGAGGAGCGTGTTGCTCTGGTTTCGACAGGCAGTGGGTTAAAAGATGTCAAACGCGCGCAGGAATCTGTTGCTGGCGGGTTGCGCGTCCCACCGGACTTACCCACCATCCGGCGCGCTTTGAATCTGACTTGAGGATGGATGAACGGTAGACCGCGTTACTCGATTGTCGCGCCAATTTTCAACGAAGAAGGCAATATCGCGCTGCTGTTCGAACGCATCGCCAGCGTGATGAATTCTACGGGCGAGTCGTGGGAACTGCTCCTGATTGACGACGGCAGTATTGATCGCTCACCGCAACTCATGGATGATTTGGCGAAGCGTGATTCGCACGTTCGGACGATCCACTTCGCGCGCAATTTCGGGCATCAAACGGCGGTCACTGCCGGAATCGACTATGCTGTCGGCGACGCGGTTGTGCTGATCGACGCCGACTTGCAAGACCCTCCTGAATTGATCCTCGAAATGATCGAGCGCTGGAAGGCGGGCTTCCACGTGGTCTATGCGGTGCGTGCCGAGCGTAAAGGCGAAAGCCGCTTCAAAGTCCTGACGGCGAAGCTGTTCTACCGCGTAATCTATCGGATCACCGACGTGAGCATTCCGGTCGATACCGGCGATTTCCGCTTGATGGATCGCAAAGTTGTCAATGCGCTTAAGGCGATGCCAGAGCATAACCGCTTCATTCGCGGCATGACGAGTTGGGTCGGCTTTAAGCAAACCCCCGTCAGCTACGTGCGCGAAGCCCGCTATTCTGGCGAGACGAAATACCCGTTCAAGAAGATGGTGCGTTTCGCCCTCGACGCGATTACGGGTTTTTCCTACTTTCCGCTGCAAATCATGGTCTACGTCAGCCTCGTGTTGGGCTTATTGGCGCTGCTGGCAATTCCGGTGATCGCGTTCCTGCGCCTTTCAATGGGCGTCTTGTTTCTCGGCGGGCAGGCGACCACCATCATCCTGCTGCTGCTGCTGAGTTCGTTCCAGCTTTTCTTTCTGTTTATACTAGGGCAGTACGTCGCGCGTACCTACGACGAAGCGCGCAGTCGTCCGCTTTACATCGTGGCAGAGACCGCCGGGTTTGATCAGCCGGAAATCGAGCCAGCGCCAGAACCACAATTGGAGTAAGTCTATGGGTGAAAACGACAGCGACCTGCTGCAACAGGTGCAGTACTACCGCAAAGTCGTGTTGAAGTACGAGGCGCTGGACGAAGAAATCGACGCACTCATTATGGCGCACGGGGGCACGAGCGACAAAATGCCTCCTGAAGATCACGACCGCTACCGCGAACTTGCGCGACAGCGTGATGAATTCTTGAACGAAATGCGGACGCTGGAACAGCAGCTGCTTGACGAAGATGAACTGGAGAACGAGTAAGTGATCACCGGACCTACTTTTGAAGAAATGCTCCATCCCGAAACCATCGCGCCTGACATTCGCGCGAAGGCGCAAGCCGCCCGCCAGAACGATCCGCTCGATCCAATCAACCTGTTCAACATCACGTGGCGCGACGCCAACAACGAGATTTATCACGTCGTCCTGCCGAAAGCGCTGACAGGCATCGACGCCGAGATCGTTGTGATCTACGGCAAGGAATTTCCATCGGGTAGTCACAAGGTTGGTGCGGCGTATTCGGTGCTGCTCGAAAAAGAACTGTTTGGCGAAGTCGATCCAAAGCTGCATACGCTGGTCTGGCCCTCGACTGGAAACTACGGCATCGGCGGCGCATGGGTTGGTGGACGGATGGGCTGCAAGAGCCTCGTCGTGCTGCCCGAAGGCATGAGCCGCGAACGCTTTGAGCGCATCGAGAGCTACGGCGCGACGGTCGACAAGACGACGGGTTCAGAGAGCAATGTCAAAGAAATTTACGACGAAACTAAGCGCCTGAGCGCCAGCGACCCGAATATCCGCATCCTCAATCAATTCGAAGTGATGGGTAACTATCGCTTTCACTACCACGTCACCGGCAACACGATTGTCGAACTGGCGGCGGAATTGCACGCGCGTGGGATCGGTAACGGCAAAGTCGCGGCTTACGTGTCCGCGATGGGCAGCGCCGGGACGATTGCGGCGGGCGACCGCCTCAAGCAGGAGTGGGCGGATCACAAGATTGTCGGTCTTGAGCCGACCGAATGCCCCACGCTCTACAACAATGGCTACGGCACGCACGATATTCAAGGCATTGGCGATAAGCACGTGACGTGGATTCACAACGTCCTGAACATGGACGCGCTGATGTGCATCGACGACATGGAATGCAAAAAGGGCTTGCAAGTCCTCGCTGAACCCGCCGCCCGTGCCGTGCTGGTCGAGCGTTACGGTGTTGATGCTGCGCTGGTCGAACAGTTGAGCACATTGTTCGGCATCAGCGGCATTTGCAACATTCTAGGCGCGATCAAGACCGCGAAATACTACGGCTTCGGCAAAGACGAGCTGATCGTCACCGTCGCTACCGACGCACTGGATCGCTATTACTCGGTCATGGCAGACATGGCAGAGATGTTCGGCACGCTCGATCAAGCCGCCGCCGTTGGGCGCATCGAGAGCATCTTTCACGGGATGCGCACCGACTGGATCATGGAAGGCACGCGCGAAGTCCGCGAACGCTGGCACAACCTGAAATACTACACGTGGGTCGAACAGCAGGGCAAGACGGTCGAAGAACTCGACGCCCAGCGCGACCCGGCGTGGTGGCAAGCGCATCAGCGCCGCGTACAAGAAATCGACGCGCGCCTCACCGCGCTCCGCAATTCAGTGCAAGTCTAGTAGGACTGAGTGATGAGAATGCGGAGCGTAGGAGACTCATCCGGCGCTAGAGAAGTCGAATCTTCTGTTCATTGCTGTTTCACAGCCCGCTTCAGCGGGCTTGACTTATTAGCCCGATGCTTTGAGCATCGGGCGGCAGTAGCAGACGCTTTCTCTCAGCACTCAGCACTCGTTGCTCAGTACTTTCCTTCTCGGTACTCTTTCCATGCTTCCTGAAGACAGCGTCCTCGTCGGCGTGATCAATCGCAAGCGGGATTTCACCTATGCCCGCGATCAACATTGGTATCGCGTCCCGCAGGCTAAACTCGCGCGCGGCGTCACCGCCGATTACCTCGGCTTCTTCACCAGTGGTAAATCTTTTGGCGACCACAGTGGCGGCATCCATTACTACGCCGAGAACACCGGGCTTGAACTGCAATATCGCCGTGATCTGCTGCCCAACGAGCCGGATCACCCGCGCGCGAATGACGCCTACTACCGCGTCGCGCTGGGCGATTTGCAGCCGAAACTGCCGCCCGTCACCAACCCGACCAACCGCTCAATCAGCTTCATCTATACGACGTGGGATCGCTTCGTCGCGGCGCAGACGATTGCCGACCTGTACAACCCGGACGACTACTACGTGGATCGCATTTACTACGCGCTGCAAAAACAGGGCTTTACGGCGGATCGAACGTGGTCAGTTGAGAGTAAGAGCGACCAGTTTGCGCCGGGGCTGCGTATTCTCTGCGACAATGGCGCGAGTGTCATTGCCTCGACGCGGGCGGACGGCGGCGTTTATTTCATGGATCAATCACAGCACGCCGACGCCATTTTGCCGGCAATTCTCGCTCAGATCGCCAACAACGGCGGTCCCGCGACCCTCAGTATCCCATCGGGAGAATAACTTCATGCTGATCACCAACGCGACCCTCGTGACGTGGGATGATCGCGGGATTCTGGCAGACCATGCGCTTTATATCGAGGATGGCGTGATCCGCACTATCGGGCGGACGCGCGACTTGATCGAGCGCTACCCGCAAACAGAGCAGATTGACGCGCGCGGACAGTTAGTCATGCCGGGGAATATTTGCGCGCACACCCATTTTTATGGCGCGTATGCGCGCGGGATGGCGATTCCCGGCGACCCGCCCGAAGATTTTCCGGCGATCCTCAAGCGGCTGTGGTGGCCGCTCGATAAAGCGCTCGATCAGCAGTCGGTGCGGGCGAGCGCGCTGGTGTCGCTGGTCGATGCGATCAAGCACGGCACGACCACGCTGATCGATCACCATGCCAGTCCGAACCTCATCGACGGCAGCCTCGACCTGATCGCCGACGCGGTCGATCAAGCAGGGCTGCGAGCGGTGCTCTGCTACGAGGTCAGCGACCGTGATGGACGCGAGAAAGCCGACGCAGGCATTGCCGAAAACCTGCGCTTCATCGCCGAAAGCGCGGATCGTCCGCGCGTGCGTGGAACGTTCGGCTTGCACGCCAGCCTCACGCTGAGCGATGAGACGCTGCGCCGCTGTACCGATGCTTATGACGGCGGCTTTCATATCCACGTCGCCGAACATGAAGCCGACCAACTCGATAGCTTGCAGCGATCCGGCGTGCGCGTCGTCCATCGGCTCGATCACTACGGCATTCTTGGGCGTAAGACGATCACCGCCCATTGCGTTCACGTTGAC
This sequence comes from Aggregatilineales bacterium, assembly GCA_038260485.1. GTDB lineage: Bacteria > Chloroflexota > Anaerolineae > Aggregatilineales > Phototrophicaceae > Flexifilum. The sequence goes on from JBBSNT010000017.1 coordinate 16,031, forward strand.
GACAGCGAACTCGACCGCCTCGCTGAAACCGGGACGTGGATCACCCATCAACCGCGCTCGAACATTAATAACGCTGTCGGCGCGTCAGCCTTCGATACCATGATGCAGCGCGGCATCAACCTCTGTCTCGGCAACGATGGCATGGGCAATAACATGTGGGTGGAATGGAAAGCCGCGTATCTGCTGCACAAGCTCGCTCACCGTGACCCACGCCGCGCGAATGGAGCAGACATCGCCCGGATGGCGACGCAGAATAACGCGGCGCTGCTCGACGTGTTCTTCCCTGACGCCCAAGTCGGACGACTCGTCGAGGGCGCGCCCGCTGACCTGATTTTTGTCGAATACTATCCGTTCACCCCATTGACGGCGATCAACCTTCCTTGGCATATTCTGTTTGGCTTCGAGGCGTCGATGGTTACAACGACTATTGTTGATGGTAGAATACTGATGCAGGATCGCAAATTGACAACCCTAGATGAACGAGCAATTGCGGAAGAAGCGCTGGCTCTTGCGCCGGGCGTTTGGGAACGCTATAACGCCCACGTGACCTCAGGGGCTTAAAACCGCTGCTTGATTGGAGAGACGATGATGACAAACGACGTGCCCTTGCTGCTAACCATTGCGGTTTTAGGCGGAACGGGAAAAGAAGGCTCCGGGCTGGCGATGCGCTGGGCGCTTAACGGCTACCGCGTGATCATTGGGTCGCGCGATGCCAATAAGGCGATGGAACGCGCGGGCGAGATGAATACGCAGCTTGGTGTTGATTACTTGGTCGGCATGGAGAATTCAGAAGCCGCCGCCCAAGCGCACGTGATCGTTTTGAGCGTGCCCTACAGCGCGCATAACGACACGCTTGAAGCGGTCAAAGATCAGCTTCATGGGAAGGTGCTGGTTGACCTCTGCGTGCCCTTGCAGCCGCCAGATGTGCGGCTCGTTTACGTGCCGCCGGGAAAATCTGCCGCGCTCGAAGCCCGTGAGTTACTGGGCGACAGCGTTCACATCGTCGCGGCGTTTCACAACGTCTCGGCGTCGAAGCTCAAAGACCCCAACGGTGACATCGACTGCGACGTGCTCGTCTGTGGGGACGATGCCGATGCTAAAGCCGACGTGATGCGTTTAGTCGAAGCGGCGGGGATGCGGGGTGTCGATGCCGGACCGTTGGCGAACGCGGTCGCTGCCGAAGCGCTGACGCCGGTGCTGCTGCACATCAATAAAACCTATGGTGTCAAAGGGGCGGGTATCCGCATTACCGGCATCTAATTTTGGAATCGCTTACTTTAACGATCACAGCACTGCCGGGTATCCCGCTGGTTCAACCGGGGGATGATCTGGCTCAGTTGATTCTCGCGGCGCTTGAGCGCGCGTCCCTTACCCTAGAAGATGGGGATGCGCTCGTCGTCACCTCGAAGATCGTCTCCAAATCGGAAGGGCGCTTCGTTGATCTCGCGTCGGTTGTGCCGGGAGATGCGGCACGCAGTCTCGCCGAGCAAATTGGCAAAGACCCGCGCCTCGTCGAACTGGTGCTGCAACAAAGCACCCGTGTTTCACGCACCGCGCCAAACACGCTGATTACGCAGCACAAGCTCGGTTTTGTCTGCGCCAACGCCGGCATCGATCAATCGAATGTCGAGGGTGCAGAGCAGCGCGTGCTGCTGCTCCCGCGCGACCCTGACGTCTCGGCGCAGGCGCTGCACGATGCCTTCAAGGCGGCAGCAGGTGCGAGCGTTGGCATCGTCATCAGTGACTCGCACGGACGCCCCTTCCGCTTAGGGAATGCGGGGGTCGCGGTCGGCGTCGCCGGAATGCCTGCGCTGCTCGATTTGCGCGGACAGACCGATTTGTTCGGGCGTGAACTGCGCGTCAGTGTGCAAGCGTATGCCGATGAAGTCGCGGCGGCGGCGAATTTGCTCTCTGGTGAAGCCGCTGAAGGGCGTCCGGTGGTGCTGGTGCGCGGTCTGGGTTATCCCGCGCTCGATGGACACGCTGCCGACCTGAACCGCCCGGCTGAAATGGATTTGTATCGTTAGTGAATTGAGGACGGTGTGATTCGAGAAAGTCTGCTGCTGGAAAAGCTCAGCACGCGCCGCTCGATCCGGCGTTATCAATCTGAACCCGTCTCACGTGAGCTGATCAACGTGCTGCTGACGGCGGCGATCTGGGCACCGTCGGCGCACAATCGCCAGCCCACCCGTTTCTGCGTGATCGACACGCCGGAGCGCAAACGAACGCTCGCCCGCGCGATGGGCGCTCGGCTGCGCAACGATCTCGAACGCGATGGCGCGCCCGCTGACCTGATCGAAAGGGACACCGCGCGTTCGTATGCGCGGATCACCGGCGCGCCGGTTGTGATTATCTTGTGTCTGTCGATGGTGGATATGGATCGCTACGGCGACGAGCATCGTAATCATGATGAGTTCCTGATGGCGGCGCAGAGTACCGCGATGGCGGGGCAAAACCTGCTCTTGGCGGCGCACGACGCCGGACTCGGTGCATGTTGGATGTGCGCACCATTATTCTGTCCCGACGTGGTACAGGCGGCGCTCGACTTGCCGAACGACTGGCAGCCGCAAGCCTTGATCACAGTAGGGCATCCTGCTGAAACTCGTAAAAAGACTCGGCATCCACTAGAAATGAGTGTGCTGTGGCGTTAGAAATAGGCAGTGTCGTCATCCTCGTCGGCGGCGTCGGTGGCGCGAAACTCGCGCATGGGCTGGCACAAATTCTGCCGCCGGAATGCTTGACGGTGATCGTCAATACGGCGGATGATTTCTGGCATTATGGGCTGCGCGTCTGTCCTGACCTCGACACCGTCATGTATACGCTGGCGGGAATCGTCGATAAAGCCAATGGTTGGGGGGTGGCGGGCGATACCCGCGCCATGCTCGGCGCACTTCAGCGCTACGGTGAGCAGCCTTGGTTCGGTCTAGGCGATCAAGACGTGGCGACGCATCTGCTGCGGACAAGAGCGCTGCACGCGGGCGAACCGCTGACGGCGATTACGCGCCGTTTGACAAACGCGCTTGGCATTCATCATACGATTTTGCCGATGACTGACGCTGAGGTTGCGACGAAGATTGATACAGTCGAGCAGGGTGAACTCGATTTTCAAGTTTATTTCGTCCGCGAACGCTGGCAGCCGACTCTGCGCGGCGTCCGGCTGGCGGGCATCGAGGACGCTAGCATCAGTGCGGACGTAGCCTATGCTATCGATCATGCCGATCTGATCTTGCTCGGGCCGTCGAATCCTTGGTTGTCGATTGCGCCGATCCTGTCCGTGCCGGGGCTGCGGGATCGGTTGGTCGCGCGCGATGTGCCGCGCGTGGCGCTGACGCCGATTGTTCAGGGCGACGCGCTCAAGGGACCGGCGGCAAAGTTAATGGGCGAACTCGGCATTGAGGTCTCGCCGCGCAGCGTGGCGGCGTACTACGGCGATGCCATCAATGGCTTTGTCTACGACGAGCGCGATAGCGATTTGATCATCAATCGGCTGCGAACCACGACGATGGACACCATCATGCGTAATGATGAGGATCGGGCGCTTCTGGCAGCTAAGTTACTCGAATGGATTACCAAGTGGGGAGAGTACGATGAGTATTTGGGCGATCATTCCGGTCAAGCCGCTAACGCGAGCTAAGAGCAGGCTGGCGGATATCCTTTCCCCTGAAGAACGTCAGCAGCTTTCCGAAACGCTTTTTCGCCGTGTGGTCGCGGCAGTCACGGAGACGCCGCAGGTCGCTGGAACGCTGGTGATCAGCCGCGATCCCCGCGCGCTGGCGATAGCGCGCGATCTGGGCGTTCACACCGTTCAAGAGAGTGGCACGCCGGAACTCAACAACGCCTTGATGCGGGCGACGCAGGTCGTCGCCGGGTGGCGCGGCAGTGCGGTCTTGATCCTGCCCGCCGACCTGCCGCTGATCACGCCTGAAGACCTGACGAACTTGCTCGAACTGGGTCAGGACGCACAGACAGTCGTGATTGCGACCGACAAGCGCGAGGATGGCACCAACGCGATGCTCGTTCGTCCACCGGGTTTGTTTCCCTATGCCTATGGCGAGGGCAGCTATCGCCGTCACGTGGCGCTGGCGCAGCAGGCTGGCGCGACGGTCAAAGTGCTTCACTCGGATCGGCTGGCGCTCGACATCGACATGCCTGACGACTTGGAGCAGTATTATCGTCTCAGTGGAGACGAGAACGGGCATCACGTCTCGCTGACGCCGGAAAAGCATCCGTAGTTGAAACTTAACGGCGAACCATTTAGAGTCTATGCAGAGTGGCGTTGTGCTTGACCATTGATAAAATCTGCCATTTGTCGGTCGAGGTTTGGCGCAGTCTCAGCACTTGATCAGCCATAACAGTTCGCATTGTGGAATAACGAAAAAACACGAACGATTTACAAACGGTATTGGGTAAATTTACCATAGTTTATGGTCAATCTTCGCACTTAAAAAGGGGCTTACATGACAGACCGAGTAGCGCTTTATTTACAGGATGCTCATTCGCTGCAAGACGCGATCAAGTACGTTCAGTATGCCGAACAGCGTGGCTTTGAAGCGGTCTGGCAGGCGGAAAGCCGGCTCGTGCGTGACGCGATTGTGCCGATGGCGGCCTTCGCGGCGACCACGACTCACATCAAGATCGGCAGCGGCGTGATCAACAATTGGACGCGCAACGCAGGCGTGATCGCGGCGACCTTCCTGACCCTTGATGACCTTGCACCGTCCCGTATCATCTGTGGAATCGGTGCATGGTGGGACCCGCTGGCGCGCAAAGTCGGCATCATTCGAACCAAACCGCTGCTGGCAATGCGCGAAACCGTCGTCACAGTGCGGGCGCTGCTGGCACGCGAACGGGTGACGTTTCGCGGCGAATTCGTCCAGCTTGACGACGTGGAACTCGACGTCGTTCACGGGCGTAAAGAGCCGCGCAATGTGCCGATCTACATCGGCGCGACCGGCCCGCAGATGATGGCGCTCACGGGTGAAATCGCTGACGGCGTGGTGCTAAACTACCTCGTCGCACCGAAGTACAACGAGGCGGCGATGGATCAGTTGGAGATCGGCGCGCGCAAAGCCGGACGCCGCTTGGACGAGATCGACCGCCCGCAGTTGGTCGTCTGCTCGGTCGATCAAGATCGCAAGAAGGCGCTCGATGGCGCGCGCAAGCTGGTGACGCAGTATCTTGGTCAGCAGCCGCATATCATGAAGGCGAGCGGCGTCAGTCAGGTTTTGCTCGACGAGATTGGGCAAGTGCTGACATGGCCCGCCACTGAAGAACAGATCGAAGAAGCGATGCGGCTCGTTCCCGACGACGTGGTTCAGATGATCACAGCCTCCGGTACACCGGAAGAAGTGCGGGCGAAGGTGCGCGAATACGTCTCGAACGGCACGACCTGCCCGATCCTCTACCCGCTGGGTGACGACGTGCGCTTGATGATCGACACGTTCGCAAATGGCTACTCCGATTAGAGTAGACGATTTGACAGCGGCACAGACGAGCGCCTCGAAGCGACAGCACAGGCGCTCGCTTTTTATACTGGTGTTGTGCTTTGTCCTCGCCAGCCTCGTGTTTCTGGTCTACGGCGCGACCAGCGCAACCGTCGGCGGCGGGCAGGTCGTCATGCCGCTCGACGATGCTTACATCCACTTTCAGTACGCCCACCAGATCGCCGCCGGACAGCCATACGTCTATAATCCCGGCTTGCCGCCGACTTCCGGCGCGACCAGCTTTCTCTACCCCTATATCCTCGCGGTTGGCGATTTGATCGGCTTTCGCGGGCTAAACCTCGGCATGTGGGCGATGGGCGTAGGTGCGGTCGCGCTGGCGCTGTCGGCGTGGCTGGTCTACCGGATCGTTCGGCTGACTGCTCCCGATGGTCTGGCGCTGGTTTTCGCGGTCGTCTTCTTGTTCGATGGCTGGGTCGAGTGGCACTTCATGAGCGGAATGGAAACGGGCTTGACGATTTTGTTCGTCCTGCTGACGATGTACGCCGTGCTGGATCGGCGTTTTCGCTTGAGTATCTTTGCGATGACGCTTTTGGCGCTGATCCGCCCTGAAGGCGGACTGCTCGCGGTGATCGCGGCGGGGGTGGTGCTGTCGCGCACGCTGCGCGACATGCCGATCAAAGCGCAAAGCGGCATTTTTTCGCGTTTGGGAATTCCGCGTTTGTGGCTCTGGCGGCGTGAGTGGCTGCTCCTGTTAATTCCGGTACTGGCGGTGGGCGTGCAACCGCTGGTCAACCTGCTGGTGACCGGCTCGGCGGTCGCGTCCGGCAACGCGGCGAAATCGCTGTTCGGCATCATTCCGGCGAATTTCGGCGTGATTGCCGGAAGAATCATCGACAATTTCGTGCGCATGTGGCGCGAATTCGCTACGCAATATTTGTATACCTTTGCTATGGCGCTGGTCGGCGTGTACTCTATGCTCACGCGCAAGCCTTTTCGTTTCACGGCAATCATGATTGTGCTCTGGCTGTTGGCGGGCACGGCGGCGATTTCGACGCTCGATACGGCGTTCTGGCATTTCAAGCGCTACCAGATGCCGCTGATCGCGTTGTTCTTTCCTCTGGCGGGGTGGGGTTGGGCGTTCGCGTATCAACAGGTGCAGCGCAGACTAAGGCGTATAAATGCGCGTCGCTTTACTCCTGTGCAGGTGGTTGCCGCTGTGTTGATCGCCTTATCGATCAGTGCTGTTCTCATGAATACGGTCCAATTTTGGTCGAACGAGGCGCTTAACGTTGGTTACGTGGTCGCGCAGCCGCTGCAAATGGCACGCTGGATCGCTGCGAACACGTCAACGGATGCGCGCATCGCCGTTCATGACGTGGGCATGATGCGTTACATGGGCGGACGGACAACGATTGATATTGTTGGCTTGACAACGCCTGATGCTGCGAGCTATTGGCGCAACGGTCCCGGCTCGGTGGGCGAGTTCATCGAGCGCGCGCGACCGGACTACATCGCATCCTACGGAGAGGGGCACGGTTTAGGGCTAGGCTATCTGCAAGCGACTGATCTGTATGCCGAGACGCTGGCAAGCTACACCGTCGATCTTGAGCCTGTGAACAATGTCGCGCTTGCCGCGCCGACGCAAGGGATTTATCGTCCTGAATGGGCAGCGGCGGATCGCGCGGGGAACGCGGTGATGCTGCCGCGTTTGACACCGTATCTCGATGGGCTGACGCTGGTTGATCAGGTCGATGTGGCGGACATTGACTCCGAGCAGGCGCATCACTACGCATGGCATAATGACTATGCGGGTGGCAGTTTCCCGACCGAATATTACGAATTCGGCTATCTGGGATGCGCGGCGGACTGTACCGTCATGGACGGCGGACGACGTATCAACGGTGAGGAGTCGTTCAGGCTGACGACACGCCCACAGCAAGACTTGATCCTCGTCACGCGCGTGCATCCGGCGGATGCGGGCACGTTCGACGTCTACGCAAATGATCAGTGGATCGGCACGCGCGTGATCCCATCGCTGCCGGGAACGTGGTACGAAATCCCTACGCTGATTCCGGCAGCGCTGGTGAGCGCGGAGACGCGTATTCGGATCGTGCCGCACATCGATGGCGACTATATGCCCTATCAGCATTGGGCGTATCAAGGCGCTTACCAGCCGCCCGCGTTGAACGACATGCCGTTGGCAACCTTCGAGAGCGGCGCTATTGAGTTGGCGCAGGCGATACTGATGTTTGATCAGCCGACCCATGCGCTCGCGGTCGATTTGACGTGGCAGACCGACGGCAGCGCACAGGATGATTATAAAATCTTCGTTCACGTCCTCGACACCGACGGCAGCACCGTCGCGCAGGCGGACGTGCGACCGGGTAAGGATAATTTACCGCCGGGAAATTGGATACCGGGCGTGTTTCGTGACACAATTGAGATCGCGCTGCCTGAATCAGCGCAGGGACAACTGCGTGTCATCATGGGGCTGTATGATCCGGTGACGTTTGAGCGGCTCCAACCCGTTGGGACTGCTGTTGACGACGACAATAGTCTGCTGGTGGGTGAAGTTGAGGTGAAATAGGAAAACTGGCATGGAAGATATGCACGCGGTTTACGCGGCGCTGCTCGCGGCACAAGAACAGGGCACGCCTGTTGTTTTGGCGACGGTCGTCGGCGTCAAAGGCTCTGTTCCTCGCCACGAAGGGAGTAAGCTGCTGGTTTATGCCGATGGCTCATTCGTCGGGACGGTGGGCGGCGGCGCGCTTGAGTCGCTCGTGATTCAGGAGGCACTGGCGGCGCTTGATGACGGCGAAACGCGCAAAAAATCCTATACACTCAACGACCTTGCGGCGGGCGATCCGGGCATCTGCGGCGGGACGGTCGAGGTTTTTATCGAGCCGCTCGGCACAGCGCCGACGCTGCTGGTGATCGGCGGCGGACACGTCGGCAAAGCGCTGGCGAGTTTGGGCAAGTGGATGAATTATCGCGTGATCCTTTCGGATGACCGCGCCGAGTTCTGCAACGCTGAATACTTGCCGGGAATGGATGGCTACGTCGTCTGCAAGCCCGGTGAAATCGTCGCCCAAACGCGCATCGACCGTCAGACGTTCGTTGCTGCCGTGACGCGCGGTTTGCCCGTTGACGTTCACTTGCTTCCGGCACTGCTGGCGACGGACGCGGCTTACATTGGCTTGATTGGCAGCCGCCGCCGTTGGGCGCTGACGGTGCAAGCATTGACGCATGACTATGGTCTCAGCGAGGCGCAGTTACAGCGTGTACGCGCGCCGATTGGCTTGGAACTCCAAGCCGAGACGCCGAGAGAGATTGCTATCAGCATCATAGCGGAGATCATTATGCTGCGGCAGGGTGGCAGCGGCAAACCGATGCAGTGGCTTGGCGACGTAAGCGAAACTGAATCAGCCATTGGCGATTAACGGTTCGCGCCTCGTCCCCTGCTCAAAGCTGATCGCTTCTGCGTTGGAATATATGTTTTAAAATATGATCAATAGATGCAGGATAAATTGTGAAAATTCTTTGTGTCAGCGATACCGCTGCCGCGCAAATGGAAAATGCGGCACACTTGAGGCGGCGTTATCATGACGTGGATGTGCTGATCAGTTGTGGCGATATGCCCGCTTCGTATCTCGAATACATTACGTCGGTGCTCAGTATTCCCCTGCTGTACGTGCGTGGGAATCACGATACGGGTTACGAAGAACGCCCCCCCGGTGGCATCAACCTGCACCA